>NZ_JBFAJA010000038.1:0-109494 GCF_040654975.1 Dactylosporangium sp. NPDC050588
GGCCGTCCGGACGGCCCGGAACGTCCTTCGATCACGAGCAGGCGGGCACCACAGCAGTCACAGCGACCCGAACCCCGCCCTTGCGCGCCCACGGAACAGCGACCCACTCCCCAGGCACCGGCCACCGCCGGCGCCACCGCCCAGCACCACCGCCCGCCGCCCGGCACCCCGCGCCCGGCACCCCGCGCCCGGCAACTCCTATCCGAGCCCGCCACCCCACCACCCGTGATCCAAGGACAGAACTGGCCGTCCGGACAGCCCGGAACGTCCTTCGATCACGAGCAGTCGAGCACCGCAGCAGTCGCAGCGGTCCGAAGCCGGGCTCCGCGCCGCCCACGAAACAGCGGGCACTCGCCGGGCACCGGCCGCCGCCGACCGGCATCGCCGCCAGGCATCTCCCGCCCGTGCCCGCTGCCCGGCACCAGGCATCTCCTGTCCGCGCCCGCCGTTTCGCCGTGGGTGATCGAAGGACGGATCTGGTTGTCCGGGCGGCCCGGAGCGTACTTCGATCACTCGGGAGTAAGGGCCCGCAGCGGGGCTGGCGGCTCTCATGTGCATGGTCGGTGTCGCACCTGGAGAATCCGGGGCACGGTCCGGTCGTCAGATGGCGGTGAGGACTGCTGGTCGCCGTGCGGGGGTGGTGATTGGAGGATCGCCGACACCTGCTTGCCGACGATGAGTACGTCGGCGACGGGTCAGGCGAAGTGGGTGCGGTAGAGGTCGCGCAGCAGTGCGACCTCCGCGCCGTGGTGCATGACCTCGCGGTTGACGTGCAGCATCAGCGTCGCCATCGGGCGGTCGGCCCACGGGCCCTCCGCCGCGCCGATCGGGCGCTCCAGGGCGGCCTCGTCCAGCGCGCTCACCGCGTCGCGCCAGTCACGGTAGTGGCCCTTGAGCGCGGCGACGGCCGCGTCCGCGGTCACCGGCAGCTGCGCGGTCGCCATCGTCAGCGAGCCGTCGCCGAAGTGCGCGCTGGTGCGGAGGCCCAGTACGTGCAGCGAGACGTGCGTCATCCGCCAGGCGATCGTCGTCACCGGCGGCGGGTCCGGGGTCTCGTGCCCGCCGTCGAGCGTGGCGCGGCCGTCGGCCGCGGTCCGGACGGACCAGCAGTCCTTGACCGGCTCCCAGAAGTACTCGTCGTCGGTGAGGCCGGTCAGCGCAGGCGTCAGGTTGTGCTCCCAGTAGAGGTCGAGCTGGTCGAGCACCTCTGCGCGCCAGTCCATGCGGCGGGCTCCCGTCGGTCGTCGCGGTGATGCCTGCACCGTAGGACCGCCGCGACGACCGCCGGACCGGGTTCCGCGCGGGTTCCCTCATTCGGGAGAAGCCCGGGGAAAAGGCCTGCCGATCAGCGCAGATTCTGCAGCCTGACCTGCCCCCGGGCGACGAGCCCACCGGCCGCGTCGACCGTCTCCACCGCCCAGACCTGCTGCGTGGCGCCGCGGTGGATGGGCACCGCCGTCGAGGTGAGCCGGCCGTTGGCCGCGGTGACCGGCGCGAAGAAGTCGGTGGTGTTGCTGACCCCGACCACGGTGCCCTTGTCGCCGAGCCACCGGTCGGCGGCCACGCTCGCGACGGACTCGACCACCGCGCAGTGCACCCCGCCGTGCAGGATGCCGTGCGGCTGCAGCAGGTCGCCGCGGGCCGACCAGGCGGCGACCACCTGGTCGGGGCCGACCTCCTCGAACTGCAGGCCGAGGTGCTCGACATAGGGTCCGAGTCGCTGCGGAAGCGAAAGCTTGTCCACGGTCATGACTCGAGTATCCCAGTGTCCGCCGGAGTCTGCAGAGTCGACAGTCAGCTGTCGAAGAACTCGAGCTGCCCATTGCGCCGCAGCCGGTCCACCCAGGCCTGGGCCGTGTAGCGGGGGACGTCGAAATGCCGTGCGAGCTGCCCCACGCTGCCGGTGCGGCGCAGCTCCGCGGCGACCAGCTCGGCGTCGGGCATGCGCCGGTACGGCCGATCGGGCTTGGCGCGGCGGGCCTGCCGCTCCTCCGGCTCCGGCGGCGTCGCCCCGTTGAGCACGGTCGCGGCGACGGCGCTGCTGAGCGAGCGGGCGAGCATGTCGAAGTCGATCGAACGGGCCGCGTTGACCGGCAGTGCCCCGCCTTCGGGCGCCATCACCGACAGCTCGACGACCTGCGCCTCGAGATTCTGGTTGATCCGGACCCGCGCTGTGATGGTGGCGGGCTGCTTGTCGCCGTCCGGGCTCTCGGCCACGATCTTGACCGTGTAGTGCGTTTCAACGTACTCCTGATCGGATTCCATGGTGGTCCGCCTTATTCTTTGCAATACCTCGGGGCGAGCCGAGGGAATGGTGCATGTCGAGTAGCACAGCGATCCTGTCGATACTATACTGCGGTCGAATCTTGAGAGCCCACCAAAGGCGACACTCCCGGAGGGCTCAAACCCTCGCCTGACCTGGTAAAGCTCTCGACAGGTCGGCGTCTCGCAGTCGCCACAGCCTGTTGACTCTCTGCAACGGACATACACCATAGGGTGACGCCATCACCGGCGCACCCCACCGAGCTCCCCGATCGGAGCCGCGGGTGACTCGGCGACGGCGGCCAGCAGCTCCAGCACCTGGTCGATGCGCTGATAGCCGGACGCGTGGTCCCACAGGTCCGTGTTGAGCTCGAGCATCGCCGACAGCCCGGCCGGGCGCAGCAGCCCGTGGAAGGCCATGTCGTAGCGGGCCGTGCCGTGGGAGATGAAGCGGTATTCGCAGCCCAGCCCGGCGAGGTCGGCGGGCATCCACGACTCCAGCTGCAGTTCGCACGTGACCTGGTAGATCGGGTGTACGCCGGTGACCCGCCGGGGCTGCACGGTCTGCACGATGTCGGCGAACGGCGCCTGCTGGTGCTCGTAGGAGCGCAGCACCGCCGCGCCGACCCGCCGCACCAGCTCGTCGAAGCGCGGGTTGCCCGACAGGTCGAGCCGGACCGGGACCACGTTGAGGAAGCAGCCGACGAGCTGGTCGGCGCCGCGCTGGGTCCGGTTCGCCGTGGGGATGCCGATGACGATGTCGTCCTGGCCACTGAGCCGGTGCAGCAGCACGCCGACGGCCGCACAGAACACGGTGAACGGCGTGGTGCGCGCGGCGGCGGCCACGTCGCGCAGCGTGCGTGCCGCGTCGGCGGAGACGGGACGCTCCAGGAACTCGCCCCGGAACCTCGCCTTGTCGCCGCGCGGGCGGTCGGTGTCCAGCCGCAGCGGCGGGGCGCCGGCGAGCTCGCGGGCCCAGAACCGGCGCAGCCGCTCGCCCTCGGGGCCGTCGAGCAGCTCCTGCTCGGCCCGGGCGAGGGCAGCGAAGCCGACCTCGTGGCGCGGCAGGGCCGGTGCGCGTCCGGCGGCCCGCGCCTCGTACGCGACGGCGAGGTCCCGCATGATCAGCGTCATCGACACCTCGTCGGTGACCAGGTGGTGGAACAGCAGCTGCACCTGGTGCCGCTCGGGTTCGAGGCGGATGATCCGCGCCCGCAGCAGCGGCCCGCGGGTGATGTCGAAGCCGGTGTAGGCGATGTCGTGCTCGAGCCGTCCGCGCTCGGCCTCCCGCGCGTCGGCGTCGAGGCCGGTCAGGTCGTGGACCGGCACGTCGATCCCGGTGTACGGCTGGATCCGCTGTACCGGCTGCCCGCCGACCTCGACGAACGTGCCCCGCAGCCCCGGCTGGTGCGCGACCACGTCGTTGACCGCGGCCGCGAACGCCTCGGGGCGCATCGGCCCGGTGAGGTCGAGCACGAGGGGGATCGTGTGGGTGAGCGAGCCCGGGTCGGCCTGCTCGGCCAGCCACAGCTGCCGCTGCCCGGACAGCAGCGGCACCTCGACGACCACGTCGTCCTCGACGACCGAAGCGACCGAATCGCCCGAAGCGGCCGAAGCAGTCGAAGCATCCGAAGCGGCCCAATCAGTCGAAGCATCCGAAGCGGGCAGGTCGGCGACCAGCTCCAGCATGCCGTCCAGCTCGGGGTTCGCGGCGCGCAGCGCGCCGGTCAGCTCCACCGGGGTGGGGTTCTCGAACAGGGTGCGCACCCGCACCCGCACGCCGAGCGCCTCCTGGATGTCGGCGACGAGCCGGGTGGCGAGCAGCGAGTGCCCGCCGCTTTCGAAGAAGTCCGCGTCCGGCGCGAGGCCCGGCTTCTCCAGGGACTGCGCCCAGATCTCGACGATCAGGTCGAGCAGCCGGTCCGGGCCGTCGGGGCGGGCCGGCCCGGATTCGACTGAAGCGGCCGCGGGCAGGCCGTCGACGATCTCGAGGCGGCCGCCGACGTCCCGGCGCGCCGTGAGCCCGGTGGGCGCGCCGCCGAGCAGCAGCGCCGCGGGCTGGTGCGGCGACAGCCCGTCGGCCAGCCGCAGCTCCTCGCCGGCGTCGACACCGGTCAGGACCGGCCAGTCCTGTGCGCCGCGGGAACGGTCGAGGGTCAGCGTCACCGGCGTGCCGTCCGGCAGGTCCAGGCGCACTTGTTCGTCGCCGTCCCCGGCCAGGGGCGCCGGCTCCGGCGCGTGCAGGTCGAGCTCCGGCAGCCGCAGCTCCGGCCGCGCGAGCCACTGCCGCAGCACCCGGGCGTAGTCGTCGACGAGCGCCCGGACGCCTTCGGAGGTGTAGAGGTCGCCGTCGTACTCCAGCCACAGCCGGACCCGCTCGTCGGAGAACTCGATCTCCACGACGGTGTCGAACCGGCCCCGGCCGCGCTCGACGTCCAGGACCCGCACCGGCAGCCCGCCGAAGCGCAGGTCGCCGACCGCGTCCACGCGCGGCAGGAACAGGTGCTGGATCAGCGGCGTCCGGTCGGTCGGCCGCGGCGCGGCGGCGGCCCGCACGATCCGGTTGAACGGCAGCCGCACGTGCTCGATCGCCGCCGCGACCCGCTTCGAGCAGCGGGCCACCGTCTCGGGCAGGTCGGGGGCGCCGCCGAGGTCCAGGCGCAGCGGGACGGTGTTGGACAGCTGCCCGACCAGCGTCTCCAGCTGCGGCGCGCCGCGGTTGGCCGCGAGCACGCCGAGGATCAGGTCGTCGCGGCCGGTGGAGCGGGCGATCGTGGCGGCCCAGCCGGCGAGGCACAACGCGTAGGGCGAGCTGTGCAGGTCCCGGGCGGCGGCGCGCAGCTCGGGCCCGCCGACGCCCGGCAGGACCAGCTCGACGCGGCTGCCGACGCCGCGGCGGATCCGCCGGCGCGGCCGGTCGGGGCGCACGTCGAGGCTGGTGGGCGCGTCGCGGAGGGTCTCGCTCCACCACGCGGTGTCGGTGTCCTGGGTGGCCGGCAGCAGCGCCTCGCGCTCCCAGAGGACGAAGTCGCCGTACTGCAGCTCGGGCTCCGGCACCGTCGAGGGGCGCCCGGCGAGCGCGGCGGTGTAGTCCGCGGCGAGCTCCGCCAGCAGCAACCGGACCGCGGTGGCGTCGGCGACGATGTGGTGCACGGCGAGGGCGAGCACGTCCTCGCCGTCGCCGTGCAGCAGCAGGAAGGCGATCCCGCAGCCGGACGACGGGTCGATCCCGGTGGCGGCGAACCGGACCAGCGCGTCGCTACTGGAAGGGGCCGGCTCGTCGAGCACGGTGACGGGCAGCGGGTCCGGCACGGGGAGCACGGTCTGGCCGGGTTCGCCGTCGTGCAGCCGCAGCGCGGTGCGCAGGACCTCGTGCCGCGCCAGCAGCGCGCCGACCGCGGCGCGCAACGCGTCCGGGTCCAGGCGGCCGGGGACGGCGAGCGCCACGCACTCGGTCAGCGGGGCCTGCTCCGCCGCCGACGCGTCGGAGGACCAGAAGTGCTCCTGGATGACCGCGAGGGGCATGAAGTCTTCACAGTCTCTCATGAAGATACGATAACTCACTGCGTGAGAATCGCGCGCGAAGTGACCGGTTCGGGTGGCTTCTGGCCCCGCAAGATGCGCTGTCTGCAGAGTCGAGTTACGGTGAGGGCCGTCGGCAGTTGTGGTGTGTGGGTGAAGACTCGTGCCGACAGCCGCGCAGACCCGCGCACCGGAATACGAGCGTCTCGCACGAATTCCCGCAGAGGAGTCATGGGGCATGACCTCAACCAACGCGCAAAACAGGACACCCGCACAGACGGAGCGGGCCGAAGCACGCCCGGAAGGCGCCCCCAGGACGCCGCAAGGCCCGGCCGGCGCCGCGCCGCCCGCCGCCCCCGGTGGCGGGAAGCCGCCCGCCCCCGGCGGTCGCCGCCCCTCGGTGCTGCGCAACCGCGACTTCGCCCTCGTGTGGGGCGGTGAGTCGATCAGCCTGCTGGGCAGCGAGATCAGCGTCATCGCGCTGCCGTCCCTCGCCGTGCTGGTGTTCGGTGAGGGCGCACTCGGCGTCGGTCTGCTGATCGCGCTGCAGTGGATCCCGTTCGTGCTGCTCGCCCCGGTGATGGGGGTGCTCACCGACCGCCTGAACCGGCGGATGATGATGCAGATCTCCAACCTGGCCCGGTTCCTCATCCTCGGCTCGCTGCCGTTGCTGTGGGCCCTCGACGGGTTGACCATCACCCACCTGTACGTGGCGGCGGTGCTCAAGGGCATCTTCGACGTGGTCTTCCAGCTCGCCTACCAGGCGTACCTGCCGCAGCTGCTGCCGCGGGAGGACCTGGTCGACGGCAACGCCAAGACCCAGTTGAGCCGGTCCGTCGCGCTCATCTTCGGCCGTAGCGCCGGTGGTGCGCTGGTCGGCGCGCTCGGCGCGGCGCGGGCGATCACCGCCGACGCCGTCACCTACCTGTTCGCCGGGCTGTCGCTGATGCTCGTGAAGTTCAAGGAGCCGGCCCCGCAGCCCCGCCCCGGCGGCGTGCAGGCGACCCTGAAAGACCTGCGCGGCGGCGTGTCGATGACCTTCGGCAACCGGCTGCTGCGCTACCTGACGCTGATGGCCACCTTCGGCAACACGGCCGTGTCCATGGTCCTCGCGATGATCATCGTGTTCGGCTACCAGGACCTGCACCTCAGCGCCGCGCAGATCGGTCTCGTGCTCGGTGTCGGCGGCACGCCGGTCATCCTCGGCGCGATCCTGTCCCGCCGGATCAACGAGCGTCTCGGCATGGGCCGCACGCTGCTGCTGACCCACTCGATGCTGGTGGTCGCGTTCCTGCTGCTGCCGTTCGCCCAGTTCGGCAACACCGCGACGGCCGTGACGATCCTGATCATCTCGCAGGGCATCTCGTCGTTCACCACGCCGGTCGGCAACGTCGGTGTGATGACGCTGATCCAGAAGGCCACGCCGCCGCAGGCGATGGGCCGCGTCGGTGGCGTCGCCCTGCCGTTCGTCTGGGGCGCGAACGCCGCCGGTCCGCTGCTGGGCAGCGCGATCGCCGTGGCCTTCACCAACGTGACCGCCTTCTACCTGGCCGCCGCGCTGGCCGTGGTCGCCGTGCTCTGGGTCCTCGCGGGCCGGGTGCACAAGCTGATCGACGACGTCCCGGAGCAGGAGCGAGTGGTCGTCCCGGCCGCCTGAGAACCGGCCGCCTGAGAACCGGTCGCCCGAGAACCGGTCGCCCGAGAACCGGTCGCCCGAGAACCGGTCGCCTGAGAACCGGTCGCCTGAGAAGCAGGGAAGGAATCGCAGACATGATCACCCAGCAGGAAGCCCCGGTCGTCCGAGCAGGCACGGCGACCCTGGTCTCCCGGATCGAGGGGTTCGCCCACAGCGCCCCGGACTCGCCGGCCGTGCGGCACGGCGACCGGGAGCTGACCTACGGCGAGCTCAACCAGCAGGCCAACCAGCTCGCCCACGAGCTGTCGGTCCTGGGTGTGCGGCGCGGTGACATGGTCGCCATGTACCTGGGCCGCTCGATCGAGTGGGTGGTCGGCATGCTCGGCTGCCTGAAGGCCGGCGGCATCTGCATGCCGCTGGACCCTTCGGTGCCGGTCGAGCGCTTCAACCGGGCCATCGCGGCGGGGCGCCCCGCCGCCGTGGTGGCGGCCGCGCACTGCCCCGACGCGGCCGAGGTGCCGCCCGTCCCGGTCGGGGTGCCCGTGGCGCCCTGCCCGGGCGGCGGCAACCCCACGCCGCCGGTCCCGGGCGGGCTGCCCGTGGTCACCATCGACGCCGGCGTGCCGGCCCGCGGGCACCTGCCGGACCCCGGCCCGGCGGCGCGGCGGGACGAGCTCGCCTACGCCATGTTCACCTCCGGCTCCACCGGAGCGGCGAAGATCGTCCTCGCGCAGCACTCGTGGCTGGCGCTCAGCGCCGCCCGCAGCGCCACCATCAACGGCACCACCGCCGCCGACCGCGGCTCGTGGCTGGGCGCGGCCGGGGCCGGCATCGCGATCCACGAGGTCGGTGGCCTGCTCTGGCAGGGCGCGCAGATCGTCATCGGCGAGCACGACGTGATCGCGTCGCCGCCCGCGCTGCGCGACTGGCTCCTGCGGGAGGAGATCACGCTCAGCTTCGTCATCACGCCGGTCGGCGAGGTGCTGCAGAACCTGCCGTGGCCGGGCCAGACCCCGCTGCGGCTGCTCACGCTCGGCGGCGACCGGCTCAACAAGTGGGGTCCGCCGGACCTGCCGTTCGAGGTCGCCGTCTCGTACGGCAGCCTCGAGGCCTTCCAGGTCGCCAACTCCGTCCACCCGTGGCCGCTGCGGTGCACGCCGTCCACGGCGACGGCCGCCGACCGCCGGTCCGCGCCGCCGGTCGGCCGCCCGATCGAGGGCGTCACCGTGCACCTGCTGGAGGAGGACGGCCTGACCCCGGTCGGTGACGGCATCGGCGAGGTGTGGATCGACTCCGACTGCCTGAGCCTCGGCTACCTCGGCGACCCGGCGCAGACCGCGGACCGCTTCCGCCCCAACCCGTTCGGCGCGCCGGGCAGCAGGATCTACCGCTCCGGCGACGCGGGCCGGTTCCGCCCCGACGGCATCCTGGAGCACCACGGCCGCATCGACGACATCGTGAAGATCCGCGGGCACCGCGTCGAGCTCGGTGACGTCGAATGGGTCCTCGGCCGGCACCCCGGCGTCCGCCAGGTCGCCGTCGTCGCGGTGATGGACGGCGACCAGCGCCGGCTCGTCGCGTGCTTCACGGCCGAAGCCGGCGAGGCCGACGTCGCGCCCCTCGAGCTGCGCGACTACGCCCTGGAGCGGTTGCCGGACTTCATGATCCCGGTCGCCTTCGTCCAGCTCGACGAGCTGCCCCTGAACACGTCGAACAAGATCGACCGCCGTCGGCTCCCCCCGGCGGACTGGGCCCGCGGCCGCCCCGCGCGCTCCTGGCGGGCGCCCGCCCCCGGCACGGAGACCGAGCTGGCGCGGCTGTTCGCCGACCTGCTGCACGTCGAGAAGGTCGGTGCCGACGACCACTTCCTGGAGCTCGGCGGCGACTCGCTGCTGCTGGCCCGCCTGCAGGGTCTCATCGAGCAGGACCTCGGCACCCGCGTCGAGATGAACGACCTGGTGACCGACCCGACCGTCAGCGGCCTGGCGCGACTGATCGGCGCCGCACCCGAGGCCGCCGCGACCCCCGCGCTGCCCCCGATCACCCCGCGCCGCCGATAGACGCCGATCGACGCCGAGAGACGCCGAGAGACGCCGAGAGACCCAGTAGCGCGCCCAGCGTGGCGCTGCCCAGTACACGAGACCCCAAGAACGTCACAGGGCCCATGGGAACCCCCATGGGCCCACCGACCCGGCTTGGAGGCAGGCATGGATGCCGGCACGACCATGGAAGCGGATGTCGCCACCGACAGGCTGGTGACCGCGTTCGACCATCACGACCCCGGATACACCCCGTACACCGCGCAGCGCGTCAACAGCGAGATCCGCGACCGCGGTGTCACCTACTCCCCCGCCTACGGCGGCGTGTGGATCCTGTCCCGCTACGCGGACGTCCGCGCCGCCCTCACCGACTGGCAGACCTACAGCTCGGCCCGCGGGGTGCACTTCCCGCGCGCCGACGGCATGCCGATGTTCTCCCCCATCGACTTCGACCCGCCGCAGCAGCGCGAGATCCGCGACCGGATGGCCGCGCCGGTGACCCGCGAGGCGATCGCCGACCTGGAGCCGCGGCTGCGCGAGATGGCGCACCGGCTTCTGGCGCCGGTGGCCGCGCGCGGGCACGGCGACCTGATGGCCGAGCTCGCCGAGCCGTTCGCGATCGAGGTGCTGGGCGTGGCGTTCGGGCTGTCCGACGCCTGCCGCAGCCGCGTCCGGGCGGCGACGAAGACGATGTGGACCTACATCTCCACCGACAAGGACGCGAGCAAGTTCTGGCCCGCCTTCCACGACATCCTCGCCGAGGAGATCGAGCGGGTGCGGCGCGAGCCCGACGGCGGCTACATCGCGAAGCTGGCCGCGATGGAGCGCGACGGGCGGCCGCTGCCGGACGAGGAGCTGTACTCCATCATCGTCAGCTTCTGCGTCGCCGGGCACGACAACACGATGAACTCGATCACCCGCCTGGTGCACACCCTCGGCCAGGACCCGGGGCTGCAGCTGCGGCTGCGCCGCGAGCCGGAGCTGCGCGCGGCCGTCGCCGAGGAGGCGCTGCGGCGCTGGTGCCCCACCGACCGGTTCACCCGCGTCACGACCCGCGAGGTCACGGTCGCCGACACCGTCATCCCCGCCGGCGCCCGCGTGGTGCTGCTCTTCGACGCGGCCAACCGGGACCCGGAGAAGTTCCCGGACCCCGACGCGTTCGACCCCGACCGCGGCAACTCCCACCACCACCTGAGCTTCGGCCACGGCATCCACCACTGCATGGGCGTGCATCTCGCCAGGTCGGAGTTCGCCGCTGTACTGGACGAGCTGGCCGAGCTGCCCGTCTTCGACCTCGCCGGCCCGAGCGAGCTGCACTTCGAGAACGGCCGGCACATCATGTACGACCGGCTGCCGGTGCGGTTCCGTGCCGAGGAGGAGCGCTGACATGACCGACGTGACCACCGCACCGCCGCCGACCCTGCTGATCGACCTGGCGACCGGCCTGTGGCGGTCCCAGACGCTGACGGCGGCGATCGAGATCGGCACGTTCGAGACCCTCGCCGGCGGCGGCGCCACCGCGGCCGAGTTCGCGAGCCGCGCCGGCATCGCCGGCCGCCCGGCGGAGATCCTGCTGACCGCGTGCACCGCGCTGGGGCTGCTGGAGCAGCGCGACGGCCGCTACCACAACAGCGCCGTCGCGGACACGTACCTGGTGCCGGGCCGCCCCGACTACTTCGCCGACTACGTGCAGATGGTCGCCAAGTACACCGCGCCCGGCTGGCTCAAGGCGACCGAGGCGGTGCGCACCGACGCGCCGACCAAGCCGGTGCCGGACCCCGACCGCAACATGTTCGAGGAGGGCAACCGGCCGGACTCCTTCTGGGACGGGCTCTTCGCCTTCTCCACCCTCACCGCGCGGCACCTCGCCCGGGCCGTGGACCTGTCCGGGGTGCGGCGCCTGCTGGACGTCGGCGGCGGGGCGGGGGCCACCCTGCTGGAGCTGTGCCGCCAGTACCAGCACCTGCACGGCACCGTGCTGGACCTGGCACACGTGTGCGGCCTCGCCCAGCGGCGCATCGACGCGGCCGGCATGTCGCGGCGGGTCGGCACCGCGGCGGCGGACTTCTTCAACGACGCGCTGCCGGGCGGGCACGACGCGGTGCTGCTGTCGATGATCTTGCACGACTGGGACGAGGCGCAGAACCGGAAGATCATCGCCGCGTGCCTGGACGCGCTGCCGTCCGGCGGCACGCTGCTCATCAGCGAGCTGCTCGTCGACGACGACAAGACCGGCCCCGCCGACGCGGCCCTCATGAGCATGAACATGCTGGTCGGCTGCTGGGGCCGCAACTACACCGCCGCCGAGTACAGCGGCTGGCTGCGCGACGCGGGGTGCGCCGACGTGCGGACCGTCCGCTTCGACTCGCCCGGCGCGAACGGCGTGGTGATCGGGGAGAAGGTGTGATGGACGCGCAACAGCGACGCTGGTTCCTGCGGGAGCCGTCCCCCGACGCGAAGATGCTCCTGCTCGCCATGCCGTACTCCGGCTGCGGCGCCTCGATGTACAAGGCGTGGCCCCTGACCGTCGGCGACGCCGAGGTGGTGCCGATCCAGCACCCCTTCCGGGAGAACCGGATGCGGGAGCCGCACTTCGGCACCTACCAGGACGTCACGAAGGCGATGCTCGACGACATCGGTGACCTCGTCACCGCGCGCCCGTGGGCCGTGTTCGGGCACTGCGGCGGCGCGCTGCCGGCGTTCGAGACGGTCATCCAGGCCGGCGAGCGCGGCCTGCCGCCGCCGCACCAGTGCTTCATGTCGAGTCAGGTCGCGCCGCAGGACGGCCCGTGGGGCCGGTTCCTGGGCCTCGACGAGGACGGGCTGCGCGCCGAGATCGCCGGGCTGCTGGCCGCGATGGGCGCCGGCGCCGCGCAGGCCGAGGAGCTCGTCGACCTGTTCATCGACACCATGGAGGCCGACGTCGAGGCGAACCGGGTGTACTGGCGCCCGGCCGGCACCGTGCAGTGCCCGATCACGGGCATCGGCTGGGACGCCGACGTCGAGGTGCCGCACGGCCTGATGACCGGGTGGCCGCTGTGGGCGCCGTACGAGAAGGTGCTGCTGTCCGGGACGCACTACAGCTTCCTGGAGGCTCCGCCGTCGCTTCTCCAGGTGCTGGCGGACCGGCTCACGGCCGGCTGAGCGGATTCCCGCAGGACGGGACCCCGGCACGCCCCCGGTGCCGGGGTCCCGTCGTCTGCCGACTATGCAGCCTGAATGGCAGAGTCGGCGAAGTCTGTATAGTCTGTAATGAATCGACTGGGAGGACCGTGGCATGCCTCAACAGAGCGAACTGCTTCGTCGACTGCGCCAGCTCCCCGGGGACCGCCGGGACGAGCTGCTGGCCCGCCTGGAGGGCGTCTCCTCGGGGATCCGATCGGCCCCGCTGTCGTTCCGGCAGGAGCAGCTGTGGCTGTTCGACCGGTTCGCCCCCAGCAGCCGGGCCTACGGTCTCGGTTTCGCCTTCCCGATCGAGGGCCCGCTGAAGCCCGAGGCGCTGCGCGCGGCCCTGGCGGACCTGCAGCAGCGGCACACGGTGCTGCGCTCGACGTTCCCCGACGACGACAAGCAGGGCACCCAGCACGTGCAGCCGGCGCCGCAGGACGTCCGGCTCGACGTCGAAGACGTCACTGACGGCACTGACGGCACTGACGGCACCGACAGCACCGGCGACCGGCTGCGCGCCCGCGCCGACGAGGTCGTGAAGGACGAGCTGCGCCGCGGCCTGGACCTCAACTCCGGCCCGATGGTCCGGTTCAAGCTGCTGCGCGGCAGCGACGAGCGGCACCTGCTGGTGCTCACCAGCCACTACATCGTGCTCGACCCCCGCTCCGCCCGCGTGCTGCAGCGCGACCTCGGCGTCGCCTACGAGGCCCGGGTCGCCGGCGCCGCACCGCAGTGGAAGGAGCCGGCGGCCGACTTCGGCGCCTACGCGAGCTGGCAGCGCGACTGGTGCCGGCAGGACGGCGTCCGCGACGCGAGCGACCACTGGCGCGGCGCCCTCGCCGGCTGGGAGGGCACCGAGCTGCCCACCGACCACCCCCGCCCGCGCCTGCTGGACCTCTCCAGCGACGTGGTCCGGGCGCCGATCCCCGCGCCGCTCGGCGACGCCGGCCGGGACGCGTTGCTCGCCGCGTTCCTCGTCGTGGTCGCCCGGCACACCGCCCGCAGCGACCTCACCATCGGCGTGCCCACCGACGTCCCCGGCCCGTTCGACCCCGACCTGCTCGTCGGCGACTGTGGCAACCTCGTGCCGCTGCGGGTCGAGCTCGACGAGGCCGACAGCTTCGCCGCCGTCGTCGCCGAGGTCCGCGCCGCCCGCGAGGCCGGCGCCGAGCACGCGGCGCTGCCCTTCAAGCTGGTCCTCGACGCGCTCGGCGTCGAGCCCGACGCCGGCCGGCTGCCCCTCGTGCAGATCGGCTTCGCCGACGCCGGCGAGCCCGCCGTCCCGGTCGAGGCCGACGGGGTGCGCATAGGTTGCGAGCAGGTCGACGCCGGCGCCGGCACGTTCGAGCTCGCCCTGGAGGTCGCCGGCGGAGCGCGGCCCACCGCGGCCGTCCGTTACGCGACCTCCCTGTACAGCCGCGACACCGCCACCCGTCTCCTGGACCGCTTCCTGCAGACCCTGGAAGTGCTGTCCGCCCAGCCGGACCGCCCCCTCGGCGACGCCCGGCTCGGCACCGCCGAGGAGCGCGCGGACGTCCTGGACCGGTGGAACGCCCCGATCGGCGAGCCCGCCGACACGACGCTGCACGAGCTCTTCGCCGATGTCGTCGCGGCCGGCCCCGCGCGGACCGCGCTGCGGTGGAAGGACGGCAGCGTCACGTACCGCACGCTCGACAGCTGGTCGTGCCGGATCGCCGACCAGCTCGTCGCCGCCGGCGTCGGCCTCGGCGACCTGGTGCCCGTCGTCATGGAGCGCGGCCCGGCGCTGATCGCCGCCGTCCTCGGCATCATGCGCGCCGGCGCCGCCTACGTCCCGATCGACACCGGCCAGCCCGACGAACGGCTCGCCATGATCCTGGAGGACACCGGCGCGGACACCGTCGTCGTCTCCGCCGGCACCGCCGGCCGGGTCCCGGAGCCGCTGCGGATCGTCGTCGGCACCGACCCGGCGAGCGTGCCGGATGACGAGGAGGCGTGCCACCGGTGCGCGCCGGCCGTCGTGCCGCCCGCGTCCGCCGCGTACGTCATCTACACCTCCGGCTCCACCGGCCGCCCCAAGGGCGTCATCGTCGAGCACCGCAACGCCGCGAACTTCGTGCGGACCGTGCGGGGCATGTTCGACCTCACCCCCGCCGACCGGGTGCTGCACTTCGCCTCGCCCGGCTTCGACGTGTCCGTGTTCGAGATCTTCGGCTCGCTGCTCAACGGCGCCGAGCTGTACGTCATGGACGAGGACCAGCGCCGCGACGTCGACGAGCTCGACCGGGTGCTGCGCGAGCAGCGGATCACCGTCGTGGATCTGCCGCCGGCCATCATGGAGCTGCTCGCCCCCGAGAACTACCCGGAGCTGCGGGTCGCGTTCGTCGGTGGCGAGGCGTTCACCGGCGAGCTGACCACCCGGTGGGCCCGCGGCCGCGGCTTCTGGAACGGCTACGGCCCGACCGAGACCACCGTGACCGTCGTCGCCAAGCGGTGCGAGGGCGAGTGGACGTCGTCGCCGCCGATCGGCCGGGCGATGGACAACCACCGCGCCTACGTCGTCGACGCCGCCGGCGCCGGTGTCCTGCCCGCCGGCGCGATCGGTGAGCTCGCCATCGCCGGCCTCGGCGTCGCCCGCGGCTACCTCGGCCGGCCCGACCTGACCGCCGACCGGTTCCGCCCCGACCCCGACGGCCCGCCCGGCTCCCGCCGGTACCTCACCGGCGACCTCGCCGTGTGGAACGACGAGGGCGAGCTGGAGTTCGTCGGCCGCGCCGACCGGCAGGTGAAGGTCCGCGGCGTGCGGATCGAGCTCGGCGAGGTCGAGGCCGCGCTGCAGGCCGTCGACGGCGTCGCCCAGGCGGTCGCCGAGGTCGCCAACGACCCTCGCACCGGTGCGCTGCTCATGGCGTACGTGGTGCCGGAGCGCGCCGGGGAGCTGCAACTGGACACCGTCCGCTCCGCCGTGGCCGGCCGGCTGCCGTCGGCGATGGTGCCCTCCGTGCTGGTGCCCCTGGAGGCGGTGCCGCTCACCCCGAGCGGCAAGATCGACCGGCGCCGGCTGCCCACGGTGGAGTTCGCCGCGGTCGAGGAGCTCACCGAGGCCGACGAGGAGAACAGCTCGCCGACCGAGCGCACCATGCGCGAGGAGGTCTTCGCCCCGCTGCTGGGCGCCCGCATCGGCAACGACGTGAACTTCTTCGCCGCCGGCGGCACCAGCCTCCAGGCGATCCAGCTGTCGTCGCGGGTCAGCTCGGTGTTCGGGGTGGCGGTGCCGATCGCGGAATTCTTCGCCAACCCGACCGTGTCCGGCCTGTCCGCGCTCGTCGACGCGGCCGGCGCCACGCAGGGCTCGCAGCGCGACGCCCTCGCCGAGGCACTGGCGGCGGTCGAGGGGCGCAGCGACGAGGAGCTCGCCGAGCTCGCCGCCGAACTGGACGCCCGATGAGCGGGTCGGGACGGCTCCAGAGCGCGGCGGAGGTGGCGGCATGACGACTGCGACGGTCACCTTCACGGCGGACTCGCAGTGGGTGCGCCGGGTGCCCCGGGAGGGTGCCCGGCTCCGGCTGGTCTGCCTGCCGTTCGCCGGCGGCGGCGCGTCGGTCTACCAGGGCATGGCGGCGCTGCTGCCGTCCTGGATCGAGGTCCTGGCGGTGCAGCCGCCCGGGCACGAGGACCGGTCCCGCGAGCCGCTGCCGGCCAGCATCCCGGGGCTCGTCACGGCGTGCGCGATCGCGCTGCGGCCGTACACGACGATGCCCTACGCCCTGTACGGCCACTGCGCCGGCGCCCTGCTGGCCCACGAGGTCGCGCACGAGATGGGCCGGCGCTTCGGGACCTGGCCGCAGCGGCTGATCGCCGCCGAGCAGCCGGCACCGCAGGCCCCGCCGCCCCCGGCGCCGCTGCACCTGCGGTCCGACGAGGACCTCCTGGCGTCCATCCGCGACCGTGGCGGGCTGCCCGAGGCGGTCGCCGGCAACGCGCAGCTGCTGGAGTTCCTGCTTCCCGTGCTGCGCCACGACTTCGCGCTCTGGGAGAACTACCGGCACCGCCCCCGCCCGCCGCTGCCGGTCCCGATCACCACGGTCCGCGGCACGACCGGCTCGGTCGACGAGACCGCCCTGGCCGGCTGGGCCGAGCAGACCACCGCCGGGCGCACCGGCGTGACCGTCGAGGGCGGCCACTACTTCATCGTCGGACTGACCGCGGCGGCCGCCGGGGGGATCGCCGCCGCCCTGGACGGAAGGACACCCCCGTGAGCACCACCGACACCATCGCCCGGATCGCCGCCGGAGCCGCCGGTGTGCAGGACGCCGCCGCCGTGTACGACCGCAAGCTCCGCGCTGCCGCGTCCCGCGTCTCGGGAGGGCAGGCCACCACCGGCCTCCCCTCCGGTGCGGAGATCCCCGCCGACCGTCCCGCCCTCGTGCGCGGCCCCTCGCCGGTGCTGCCGCCCGACGCGGTGGCGACGCTGCCCGAGGCCCTCGAACGCGCCGCCCGCGTCGCGCCCGGCCGCGGCACCACGTACGTGCTCCCGGACGGCAACACCGACCGGCAGACCTACGCCGAGCTCTACGACGAGGCCCGCCGCGTCCTGAGCGGCCTGCGCCGGCACGGCCTGACGCCCGGCGACGCCGTGCTGCTGCAGTGCGCCGACAGCCGCACCTTCGTCACCGCCTGGTGGGCGTGCGTGCTGGGCGGGTTCATGCCGACCGCGGTCGCGCCGGCTCCGGAGTACAACACCGACAACGCCGCCGTGCGCAAGCTCGCCTCCGCGTGGGAGCTGCTCGGCAAGCCGCCGGTCATCGCCGACGCCGCGTTGCTGTCCGGCGTGGAATCCCTCGCCGACCGGCTGCCCGCGCTGCGGGTGCTCGCCGCGGACACTCTGCCTTCGGAGGAGCCGGCTTCCTGGGATGTGCCGGACCCCGAGGCCCTCATCGTCAACCTGCTCACGTCCGGCAGCACCGGCACCCCGAAGTGCGTGCAGCACCGCCACCGCACGATCGTCGCCCGCACGTACGCGACCATTTTTGCGAACGGCTTCACGCAGGACGAGGTCTCGCTGAACTGGATGCCGCTCGACCACGTCGGCGGCATGATCATGTTCAACCTGCGGGACGTGTTCCTCACCTGCGAGCACGTCAACGTCCGCACCGAGTCCGTCATCCGCCGTCCGCTGCTGTGGCTCGACTGCGTCGACCGCTTCGGCGCCACCTGCACCTGGGCGCCCAACTTCGCGTTCTCGCTCGTCACGCAGCGCGCCGACGAGATCGCCGCCGGCTCCTGGAAGCTCGGCACGCTCACCAACATCTGCAACGCCGGCGAGGCCGTCGTCGCCCGCACCGCCCGCCGGTTCGTGGAGCTGCTCGCCCCGCACGGCCTGCCCGCCGACGCCATGGTGCCCTGCTGGGGCATGTCGGAGACGTCGTCCGGCGTCACGTACTCCCGCATGCACCGCGACGACCCGGCCGCCGGCACGATCGCGCTGGTGCCCGCGTCCCTGGACGGCGCGCTGCGCGAGCTGCCCGCCGGCACCCCCGGCGCGGTCGTCGTCACCGAGGTCGGCGCGCCGATCCCCGGCGTGGCGCTGCGGATCGTCGGCCCGGACGGTGCCGTGCTCCCCGAGGGGCGCGTCGGCCGCCTGCACATCTCCGGCACGACCGTCCAGAACGGCTACGCCCACAACGACAAGGCCAACGCGGAGAGCTTCACCGCCGACGGCTGGTTCGACACCGGCGACCTCGGCTTCCTGCGCGACGGCCGGCTGTTCCTCACCGGGCGCCAGAAGAACATGGTCATCGTCAACGGGGCCAACTTCCCCGCGCACGAGATCGAGGCCGTCGTGGAGCAGGTCGCCGGTGTACGACCCGCGTGCTCGGCCGTCGCGGGTGTGCCCGACGAGGACACCGGCACCGACGCCCTGGTCGTCTTCTTCGTCCCGGACACCGACGACGTGCCGGCGCTCGTCGACGACATCCGCACCGCCCTGTCCCGGGACTTGGCGCTGCGCCCCACGTACCTGGTGCCGGTGACGGAGCAGGAGTTCCCCCGGCAGAACGGCGGGAAGGTGCAGCGGGAGCGGCTCCTGTCGGGCTGGCGCGCCGGCGACTTCGACGACCGCTGCTACGCCGACTCCACGGGCCCCTCGGACGCCGCGGACCAGGCCGGCACCGCGGCGCTCTCCGTCGTCTGGGAGCCCGCCGGCACGCCGCTGGAGCGCGGACCGGCGACGCGGGTGCTGTTCGACGCCACCAACGGTGACGGTGACCGGGACGTGCTCGGCGACTTTCTCGCCGTCGCCAGGACGCTCGGGCCCGACGACGAGCTCGCCGTCCTCACCCGTGGCGCCGTCCACGCCGTCGAGGGCGACCTGGTCGAGCCGGACCGTGCCGGGTTGACGGCGCTGGTCCGCACCGCCGCCTCGGAGCGCCTCGCCGCGAGGATCACGCTCATCGACGCGCCCGCCGACGCGACCGACGACGACCTCGCCGCCCTGGCGGGCATGCGGCACGACGAGACCGTGGTCGCCGTGCGCGACGGCCGGCCGCTCGTGCAGCGGCTGCGCACCACGACGCTGCCCGAGGCGTTCGACGTCCCCGCCGACGTCCTGCCGCGCGGCGGCACCTGCCTCATCACCGGCGGCCTCGGCGGGCTGGGCCGCACCGTCGCCGAGCACCTCGTCGCCGGGCACGGGGCGCGGCTGCTCATCGTCGGCCGGACCCCCGCGTCGCGGCTCGACGACGGCTCCCGCGAGGCCCTGGAGATCCTCACGTCGATCGGCGAGGTCATGTACCGCGCCGCCGACGTCGCCGACGCCACCGCCCTGTCCGCCGCGGTCGCCGACGCCGAGACGTCCTGGGGCCGCGGACTGGACCTGGTGCTGCACCTCGCCGGCGCTCCCGTCGCGCCGCAGTGGGAGCAGCTGTCGCGGCACGAGCTGCGGGCCGAGTCCCCCGAGTGGCTCGCCGGCATGCTGCGCCCGAAGGCCGGCGGCTGCGCCGCGATCGACCAGCTCCTGGCGACCCGCCCTGGCACCGCCGTCGTGCTCTTCTCGTCCGTCAACGGCCTCTTCGGCGGCACCGGCTTCGGCGCGTACGCCGCCGCCAACGCCGTCCTGGACGGCTGGGCGCACCGCTGGGCGGCGACCGGCCGCCGGGCGCAGAGCATCGGCTGGAGCATGTGGGACGGCCCCGGCATGAACGACGGCAGCCCCCTGGTCGCCGCCGCCCGGCACCGCGGCCTGTCCCTGATCGACCCCGCCCACGGCACCGTGGCACTCCTCGGCGCCCTGCACACCGGTGCCGTGCACCTGCTGATCGGCGCCGACCCGGAAAACGAGCAGATCAAGCCGTTCCTGGCCGCGGACCAGCTGCGCGGCGGCACCATCGCGGTCGCCGTGGTGCCCTCCCCCGGCGAGGACCCGGAGCGCGTCCGCTCCGCCGTCGCCACCCGCCTCGCGCGCGAGGGCATCTTCGCCCGCGTCGGCGTGACGACCCGCATCGAACGCGACCGCAGCGGCGCCCCCGACCCGGCCGCGATCCTCGCCGCGATCGGCACCGGCGGCGCCGGCTACACGGCCCCCGAGGGCCGAGTGGAGCAGCTCGTCGCGGACGCCGCCGCCGACGTCCTGGCCGTCCCCCGCATCGGCCGGGAGGACTCGTTCTTCAGCCTGGGCTGCGACTCGGTCCGCGCGCTGCAGCTCGCCCAGGCCCTCAGCGACCGCCTCGGCGCGCCGGTGACGGTCGGCTCGCTCTACGAGTCGCCGACAGTGCGCGCCCTGGCCGCCACCATCGCCGCCTGACCGCACCACCCGGGACCCGGCGCACCCCGCGCCGGGTCCTTCGGGCATTGACCAACGTCTGAATGGGGGAAGGTTCGTCTCACACCGTGCCGGCCCGAGGAAGAGGCCTCTCGTTGGGCGGGCGGGGCGGGCTAGGGTGGGCGGATGGCGCGGCTGGACGGGTCGGGCGCGGGTGAGGCGCAGAGGTTCCGTAGCGGGCGCATGGCGCTCGATCTGGTGCACACGGCCGGCGACCGCGAGCACGGGAGGGTGGAGCTGCTGAGCGGGCCGGACGAGCTGGGCCGCTGGCTCCGAGTGGTGACCGGGCTCGACCCGATCGTGGCGACCGCGGTCGACATCGATCCCGTGCACGCACTGCGGCATGCCGTGCGTCGCGCCGCCGCTCGTACCATGGCGAAAACCGCGACAAGTGTCGTGGACCGGCTCACGCTCAACGCCGCCGCGGCGCTCACCCCTCCCGTGCCGGAGCTGCGAGCCGACGGCACCGCCGCCGTGCGGGGCGTGGTGCGGGTGCCGGAGGTGTTGTCGCTGCTCGCCCGGGACGCGATCGAGCTGTTCGGCGGGCCGCTCGCGGCGCACGTCCGGATGTGTGGTGGCTGCGGGCTGCTGTACGTCGAGCCGTCGCCGGGCGGGTGCTCGCCACGACGCTGCGCGGGCCGGGTCAGGCCGTCGCGGTCACGGTCGGCGTAGCACGCCGGTTGCGGTGGCCGCGGCGCCGTTGCACGTCGAGCCGTCGCCGGGCGGGTGCTCGGCACTACGCTGCGCGGGCCGGATCAGGCCGTCGCGGTTTCGGTCGGCGTAGCACGCCGGTTGCGGTGGCTGCGGGCCTTGTTGCGGTTGCCGCACCGCTCCATCGAGCACCAGCGGCGGTTCCCGGGGCGGGACGAGTCGAGGAAGATCAGCTGGCACGGGTCGCCGGCGCACTCGCGGAGCCGGTCGCGCAGCGCGGGGGTGCCGATCACGGTGAGCGCGTCGCGGGCGAACGCGGCGAGCACCTGCCGCCCGGTGACCGGGGTGACCCACCGCCGGACCAGGTCGGCGGCGTCGACGCGGAAGCGGGGCGGGGCGTCCGCATAGCCGTTGAGGACCTCCACGGCCGCCGCGTCGACCGGGCGGCCGTGGGCGATGGCGGGCGCGATCAACCAGAACGTGTCCCGCAGGTGCCGGACCCGCTCCAGATCCGTCGCCCCGATCCGGAGGTCACTCACAGTGAGCAGCGCGGGCGCGGCGAGCCGGGTGCGGGTCAGCCAGTCCGCGAGGTCGGCGGGCCGGTGCAGGATCTCCCACCGGCGGCCAGCGCCGGGCCCGCCCGTGGCGAGCAGCTCGACGCCGAGACTGCCGGGATCGAACGAGAACCGTTGCCCATACGCACTGGTCAGCACGTGGATGCCTGGGTGCATGTAACCAGTTTAACCGGTGCGGACCCCGGGTATCCAACGTGCGGAAGGGGGGTCGACATGACCATCGCAACGGAGCTGAAGGACCTCGAGAAGGAAATGTGGCGGGCCAACCGCGAAGGCGACGGCGACTTCTACGAACGGGTCGTACGCGAGGATGCTCTCACCGTCAGTAAACATGGCGTCGCCGGTAAGGCGGACATCGTCCCGAACGTCACCAAGAACGAGAACCCGTTCCTCAAGACCGACCTGAGCCACCTGAAGGTCGTGCAGATCAGCGAGGACAGCGCCCTGGTGACGTACAAGGCGACGGTGACCGCGCTGATCGACGACGAGCAGCAGAAGTTCCAGGTCCTCGCGACCAGTGTGTACGCCCGCGAGGACGACGGATGGCGCTCGGTGTTCCACCAGCAGACCGAGGTCTGAGCAGGGTCGGCCCCGGTCCGTTGACCGGGGCCTTACAGTCGGCGGGTGGTCACGTTCGGAGTCGATGACGTCACGCCCGCCGCCGCGCCGCTGCCGACCCGCCCGCTGGGCGGGCTGTTCCCGGACGCGTTGGCCGTCGGCGGCGACCTCGGGCTGGCGGTGCTCGAACCCGACGGGGTGCACCCGCTGCTGAGCGCCGTCGCGCGGGCGTTCGCCGACCACCGGCCGCTCGTACTGTCGCCCGACGCGGTCTGGCTCACCATCGCGCAGGGCGTCGCCCAGCACATCCGCCTGCACGCCGAGGAGCTGCGGCCGCTGCTGGTCCGGCACGCCGGCCGCAAGAAGCTCGCCGTCACCATCGACGGTCCCGTGCCGCAGGACGCCGCTTCATGGGCGGTGCTGACCGACCAGTTCGCCGGCCTGCTCGCGAAGGAGATCGAGGACGCCGAGCTGTTCGAGTGCGACTTCTCCACCAGTACGCCGGTCGAGCGGACCGCCGGGCGGGTGGTGCTGCTGGACGCGTACTCGCCGTATTTCGCGCTGTGGCTGGTCGCGGTCTGCGGCATCCCGTCGGTGACCCTGACCGGCACCGTCGAGGACTGGCGGCGCATCCGCGGACGGGTCGACGCGCTCCAGCGCTTCGGGTTGGACACCTGGTGCCGGTCGCTCGCGCCGATCCTCGACGAGTTCGTCCGGGCCGCGTCCGGCGCGCCGGACGTCGCCTTCTGGCAGCGGATCTACAGCCCCGTCGACGCGTACGGCGGCGAGGTCATCACCGGCTGGGTCACCCGCTTCTACCCGTACCTGGCCGACTCGGCCGTCGACCGCCCGAACCCGATGCTGGACCTGCCCGTCGGCGAACCGCGGGACGTCCCCAGGAACCAGGGGCCCGGCATCCGCAGCTCATCGGTGCCGGCCACGCTGTCGCGGGTGGTCGTGCACGTCAACGACCAGATCGGCGGCGACAACGGGGTGGTGGCACTGCACGCCGGGCTCGTCGCGGTCGCCCAGGACCCGGACGGCGCCCTGCGACCGGTCGCCGGCTGGCACCTGGCGGAGGCGGCGCTCGAGATCGACGACGTGATCGACCGGATGGTGCGCGACCACGACACGACCCCGGTGGGCGAGCTGCCCCGGTCAGGGTCCGTGGAGGGGACCGCCGAGGTCGTCGCGCTCTACCACCGCGTCGGCTCCGCGACCCTGTTCGACGGCGCGTGGCGACTGCCGCCGGCGGACGAGCGCCGCTCGTTCACGACCGGTGACGACCAGCTGTGGGGCGTCACGCTCTTCGAGCTGGCGGACGGTCGCACCATCGGCTCGATCGCGCACTGGCAGACACAGACGGTGTCGTGGGTACTGTGCCGGATCAAGGCCGCGACGCCGGGCGATCGCGACTTCCTGCCGAAGATGGTGGACGACCCAGCGGACGTGCCGGTGCTCGGCACATCCCTCGCGATCCTGCTCTCCGCCGCCCTGGACTCCGGCGGCGACGTCGCGCACCTGGAGACCGGCCGCCTCTCACAGCTGGGTCAGGCGTAGCCAGCGGCAGCTCCAGTCGTCGTCGTTGCCCTCGACCGGCGGGCCGTGCTGCTCTTCGGCCGGTGCGTACCGCCCTCGCCGGCCTTCCAGCCAGCCGCAGCTTGCCCGGTACCGGCCGGGCGCCAGCGGCAGGACGGCGCCGACACCGAGCATGTGCTCCAGGTCGAGCCGGTTGCCGGTCCGCGTCGCCTCGGCGGCACCGGCCGGCGCCCACACCACCGCGACCTGTCCGCCGCTCAGTTCCAGCTCCAGCTCCGCGACCGGCCGCTCCCGCTCGCGTGCGGCGGCCCCGGCGGCGTACCGGCGCGGGGCGTCGCTGTTGCGCACCCATGACCGCACGACGAGCAGGCCGTCACCGCCGGCAGCGACGTCCGCGCCGCCCGGCCCGTCCATCTCCCACACCAGGCCCACCTGGTCCGCGCCGAACCGGACCAGCCCCGCCTCGAGCTCATCGTCGTCCTCCGGGTACAGGACGGCGTGGGCACGGGCGTAGTCACACGCCGGGTCCAGCTCGTAGTCGTCGTCCAGGACCGCCCCGCCCCACCCGGCGAACGACGCCTCGGCGCAGACCAGCAGCGGCCCGCCCTCACCGCCGACCCGGGCCACCCACTCGTACGCGCTCACCGGACGGTGACCAGGCCGGTCTGGTACGCGATGACGACGAGCTGCGCACGGTCCCGCGCACCGAGCTTCACCATCGCGTGGCTCACGTGCGTACGCGCCGTCGCCGGGCTGAGAAACAGCGCCGCGCCGATCTCGTCGTTGCTCATACCCTGCCCCACGAGCGTGAGGACCTCCCTCTCCCGCTGGGTCAGCACGGCGAGCCTGTCCTCGGCCACCCGCACGGCCGCCCGCCCCGCGGTGAACTGCGCGATGAGCCGCCGGGTGATCCTCGGGGCGAGCAACGCCTCACCCGCGGCGATCACCCGCACGGCGTGCAGCAGCTCCGCCGGCCCCGCGTCCTTGAGCAGGAAGCCGCTCGCCCCCGCCTGGAGCGCCTCGAAGACGTAGGCGTCGGTGTCGTACGTGGTCAGGATCAGCACCCGCACGTGCTCAAGCCCGCGCATGCCCGCGATCCGCCCGGTCGCCTGGATACCGTCGAGCTCAGGCATCCGGATGTCCATCAGCACGACATCAGGCCGGGTGGCCCGGACCCGCTCCACCGCCTCCGCACCATCGGCCGCCTCCCCGACCACGACGATGTCGTCCTCAGCGTCGAGCAGCATCTTGAACCCGGACCGCACCAACGCCTGATCGTCGGCAAGCAGCACCTTCACCGGACCATCGCTCACACCATCACCTCCACCGCTCCCCGACGCCGCCCTGCCCTGAACCGTGCACCCATGCCTCGCGTCCCTCCACTGCGTCCGGGTGCGCTCACACCGTCACGCCATGAGTTCCAGCCTATGTTTCGTGGTCCTCCGCCCTGCTCGGGACCGCTCATGCCATCACGCCCACTGTGCTTCGACGCTGGCTTGGGCTCAACCGTGTGGGCCTCCGCTGCGCGACGGGGCGCTCATGCCGTCACCCCCGCTGCGTTTCGGCGTGAGCTGTACGGTTCGCCCATACCTGCAGGCCTTCGCCGCGCCCGGGGACGCTCATGTAGTCACGTCCGTTGCGCTCCGGCGCCCGCCCGGTTTCCAGCCCATGTTCGCAGGCCTCCGCTGTGTGCGGGGCGTTCATGTCCGTCGCATCCGCTGCGCATCTGACATCGGCGTGAGCTGCCCCCTGTACCCATGGTTCGCGTCCTTCGCTACGATCGAGGCGTTCATGTTTGGCGCCCTTCCCCGTGCTCCGCGCTGGCGTGAGCTGAACCTCGTGCTCACGGTTCGCGCCCCTTCGCAGCCTCGGGTTGCTCATGCGGGCGTCCGCTGTATTCGGGTGCGCGCATGTCCGTCACGTCTGCTGCGCTCATCGGCGTCGGCGTCAGCTGGAGCCGCGCCCCCTGGTCCGTGGGCCTCCGCTGCGCGACAGGGCGCTAATGCCGTCACCTCCGTCGCGGTTCGGTGCCGGTCTGAGCAGCGGCTCATGGTCCGTCGGCCTCTGCTGTGCATGGGTCCGCTCAGGGTGTCATCACGTCCGCTGCGCTCCGGCGCCATCTGAGTTACGGCCCGCATCTTGCGGGCGTCCGCTGTATTCGGGTGCGCGCATGTCCGTCACGTCTGCTGCGCTCGTCGGCGTCGGCGTCGGCGTCAGCTGGAGCCCGCGCCCCATGGTCCGTGGGTCTCCGTTGCGCGACAGAGCGCTCATACCGTCACCTTCGTCGCGGTCCGGCGCAGGTCTGAGCAGCAACCCATCGTCCGTAGGCTGCCTCCGCTGCGCGACAGAACGCTCATACCGCCACCTTCGTCGCGGTCCGGCACAGGTCAGAGCAGCAGCCCATCGTCCGTGAGCTGCCACCGCTACGCGACAGAACGCTCATACCGCCACCTCCGCCGCGGTCCGGCACAGGTCAGAGCAGCAGCCCATCGTCCGTGAGCTGCCACCGCTACGCGACAGAACGCTCATACCGCCACCTCCGCCGCGGTCCGGCACAGGTCAGAGCAGCAGCCCATCGTCCGTGAGCTGCCTCCGCTGCGCGACAGGGCGCTCATGCCGCCACCTCCGCCGCGGTCCGGCGCAGGTCAGAGCAGCGGCGCATCGTTCGGTGGCCGCCGCCACGATCGGGGGCGCTCATGTCGTCGCCTTCGCTGTGCGCCTGCGCCCGTCTGAGGTGTGGACCATGGTGGTGCGCGGCGGAGTGGTCATGCAGGAACCGCTGCGTTGGTGACCAGCGGCAGTCTGGCGCGGACCTCGAAGCCGCCCGCGGGTAACGGGGCGGCGGTGAGGTCGCCGCCGAGGAGTTCGCAGCGCTCGATCATGCCCCTGATGCCGCGGCCGGGCTGTGTGGCGGCGGCGGCCTTCGGGCCTGTGTTCGTGACCAGGACCTCGAGGACGTCGGCGTGCCGGCTGAGCGTGACCGTCACCCGGGTGGGGCCGACGTGGCGGATCACGTTGGTGAGCGCCTCCTGCACGATCCGGTACGCGGTGGTGCCGACAGAGCTCGGCACCTCGCCCGCCGTGTCCGCGTCGAGGGTCAGGTCGAGGCCCGCGTCGCGGGCGACCACGGCGAGCTCGTGCACCTGCCCGAGCCCCGGGTGCGGCACCCGGCCGTCGTCATCGTTGCGGAGCACGCCGAGGACGGTCCGCATCTCCTGCAGCGCCTGGGCGCTCGTCTGCTCGATCGTCACCAGCGCCTCGCGGGCCCGGTCCGGGCGCTGGTCCAGCATGTACGCCGTGACGCCCGCCTGCACGTTGATGATGGCGATCGCGTGCGCGACCGTGTCGTGCACCTCCCGGGCGATCCGGAGCCGCTCCGCGTCCACGCGCGACCGGGCCTCCTCCTCGCGGGTCCGCTCGGCCTGCGCCGCCCGCTCCAGGGCCTCCGCCACCGCGACCCGCCGCGACCGGACCGACTCGCCCAGGGCCGCCGCCATGACGGACGCCGCGATCCGGAAGAACACCCACCCGATCGCCGCGCGCGGCTCCACGTCGGCGCCCACGATCAGCCAGCCGGTGGCCAGCACCGCGATGCCGGCGCCCGCGATCAGCAGCGAACGGCGACCGTCGCCATAGGCGGTCAGCGTGTACAGCGCGACGAACAGCCCGATCCACCCCGGCCCGTCGGAGAACCCGGCGACGAAATACGCCAGGCTGATCAGCGCCGACGCGACGAACACCGCGACCGGCCAGCGCCGCCGCACGGCCAGGATCAGCCCGCTCGCGACCAGCAGGGCGATGCCGAGGTGGCCCAGATCGGCCAGCGGGCGCGACCCCACCTCCTGCGGCTTCGCGAGGGTCCCCTGCACCTGCATGACCGCCACGAAGCAGCCGAGCAGGAGATCCTGCACCAGCGCCCCCGGTCGTCTCATACCCGCAGCTTAGTTACCCGGTACGACAGAAAACCTACGACGAGAGGCGCGACCTGGGCGGCACCGCCTACGCAGATCTGCGTACCGTTGGCCGCCGCCCGCCGGAGGACGCGGGGCGGGTGGCGCCACGACGATCGTCGGCGTGAACCCACCGCCACAGCGCGCGGGGCCGCTCCGCGGGCGCGGCAGCGTAGCCCGGGTCCTCGTCGCCGCCGTCGGACTGTCGGGGGCCTTCGGCGGCGACGCGGTGGACGCCCGCGGTCATGCAACTGCTCGGGCTGCCGGGCGCTCCTCGAACGTCTCCCGGATCGCCGCGTCGAGCGGCTTTCCGGACGCCGGCTCGATGAACAGGTCGGCGAGCAGCACGTCCGCGAGGTGGGAGGGGTTGACGCCGGACTCCTTGCGCCCCAGGGCCTGCAACCCGCCGCCGAGCTTCAGGGCGGCCCGGACCACGGCGGCGGGCAGCCGGCGGGCCTTGCGGGGGCGCCCGGCCGCCGTCGCGATGCGCTCCAGCATCTCGCCCCAGCGGAGGTTCTCGTCGGCGACGGGGATGTCCTCGCCGCTGCCCTGTTCGAGGGCGTCGGCGGCGACCTCGGCCACGGCGCGCGCCGAGGTCACGGCCGTCCCGCCGGTGGGGGCGAGCAGCGGCGACCGGGAGCGGGCCCAACCGTCCAGCGCCGGCGCCCAGTTCGGCAGCCGGTCCCCGGCCCGCCCGAACACGAACGGCAGCTCCAGCACGGCGACCGGCAGTCCCGGCCCGGCGGCCTCGCGTGCCTCCCGCGCCTGTTCGACCCGGCAGCGGATGTACGTGTGCCGCTCGGTCAGCCGCAGCTCAGGGTGCAGCCGGTCCCAGTACGTGTAGTACGACCCCATGACGACGCCGCGGGTCAGGCCTTCCTCCCGGGCCGCCGCGAACAGCCGCACCACCGGCTCGACGATGTCGCGGCGGAACTGCGGATGGATCGGCTTGCGCAGTGCGCGTTGTTCGTCGGTACGGGCCGCGTACACCACCCCGTCATGCCCGGTGAGCACCTTGCGCAGCTCGTCGGCCGGCGCGACCTCCATGTCGAGCAGGTGGTCGACCCCCGGCTGCGCGCTGCGCGCCACGGTCGTCACCTCGTGCCCCCGCTCGCGGAGCACGTCCACGACGTGCGCCCCGATCAGCCCGCTGCCACCCACCACAAGAATCCGCACGCCGGATCATGCACGCGGTGCCCACCCCCGTGTCAAGGGATCGTTTCGAATACGTCGATCACGGATGTCGCGGGCGCAGCGGGCGGGTCGACTCCCGCACGTGCAGGGTGCCCGGCGGCAGGGTGATGTGGCTGACGTCGCCGGTGTGCAGCGTCCGCAGCAGCGCCCGGGCGGTCAGCTCCGCCTGGTGCGCGGGGGTCTGCTCGACGGCGGTGATCGCCGGGACCGTGATCTGGCACAGGTCGGAGTCGTCCCAGGCGATCACCGACACGTCCCCCGGCACGGAGCGGCCCAGGTCGTGCACGACCTTGAGGGCGGCGGCGGCCATGACGTCGTTGTCGAAGACGACCGCGGTCGGCGGGTCGGCGCCGCTCATCAGGTCCAGCATCGCCCGCATGCCGTCCACCGCGCTGTAGTTGGTGTGCAGCACGCGATGCCGGTCCAGGCCGGCGCGGTCCACGGCGGCGGCGAACGCCGTGTCGCGCTGCCGGGTGTGCAGCAGCTCCGCGACCCCGGCGACGCGGGCGAACGAGCGGTGCCCCAGCGCCCGCAGGTAGTCGGCGACGCGCGCGGCCGTGCCGGCGGCGTCGGCGTCGACGCTGCTGATGGTGTCCGGTCCGGTGTGCCCGCCGATGACGGCGGCGGGCAGGCCCAGCTCGACGAGCGCGTCGATGCGCGGGTCCTGCGGGCGGACGTCGGTCACGATGACGCCGTCGACGTGCCGGCCGGCGAACCACCGGCGGTACACGTCCACGGTGTCGTCGACCTCGTCGACCAGGTGCAGCAGCAGGCTCATGCCGTTGCGGTTGAGCTCCGCCTCGACGCCGCTGAGCATCTGCGTCAGGTAGGAGTCGACGATCAGCACCCGCGGCGGGCGCACCAGCACGAGGCCGATCGCGTTGGCGCGGGACAGCCCGAGGGAGCGCGCCGCGAGGTTGGGCGCCCAGCCGAGCTCGCGGGCGGCGGCCAGGACCTTCGCCCGGGTCATCTCGGACACGCCCGACCGCCCGTTGAGCGCATACGACACCGCCGCCTCGGAGACGCCCGCTCGGGTGGCGACCTGACGGATCGTGACCCGGCGACTGAAGCGCATAAGGCAGACCGTAAGACGATCAATGCGCTATGTCAACGTCATCATTGACACGCCAGCGGCGCCAACTCTAGTCTCCGGACTGATTCGGTTAAGTCTACGGAAGGCAGCCGATGATCAGACCCCTTCTCGCCGCATGCGCCGGACTCGCCCTCGTGCTGGCGGCAGGCCCGGCGAGCGCCACCACGCACGGCGACACCGGCTTCGTCACCCGCCATGGCGACGACCTCACCCTCAACGGCAAGGAGTTCCGGTTCGCCGGCTCCAACAACTACTACCTGATGTACCGCTCACCGGCGATGGTCGACGACGTCTTCGCCGACGCGAAGGCCGCCGGCTTCACCGTGCTGCGCACCTGGGGCTTCCTGGACATCGGCGCCCAGGACGACACGGGATCCGTGCACCACAAGGAGAACGGCGTCTACTTCCAGTACTGGGACGGCACGCGACCCGCCTACAACGACGGCCCCGACGGCCTCCAGCACCTCGACCAGGTGGTGAAGTCGGCCCGGGACAAGGGCATCCGGCTGGTCATCCCGCTGACCAACAACTGGAGCGCCTTCGGCGGCATGGACCAGTACGTGCGCTGGCGCGGCGGCGCCCACCACGACGACTTCTACACCGACCCGGTGATCCGCGGCTGGTACAAGGACTGGATCAGCCACGTGCTGAACCGCACCAACAGTCTCACCGGGGTCAAGTACAAGGACGATCCCACCATCATGGCGTGGGAGCTCGCCAACGAGCCGCGCTGCGTCGGCTCCGGCGTCTACCCGCGCTCGGCGGCGTGCACCGACGCGACGGTCACCGCATGGGCCGCCGACATCAGCGCCCACCTCGACGGCGTCGACCGCAGGCACCTCATCAGCTCCGGTGACGAGGGTTTCCTGTGTACCGACCGGGCCAGCGCCGACTTCACCGTCAACTGCGCCGACGGCGTCGACTCGGCGGCCCTCGCCGCGCTCCCGGCGGTCGACTTCATGTCCTTCCACCTGTACCCGGACCACTGGAAGAAGGACCCGTCGTGGGGCAGCGGCTGGATCACCACCCACGCCCGTCTCGCCGGCCGGCTGCGCAAGCCGGTGATGCTCGGTGAGTTCGGCCTGCTGGACAAGGCGTCCCGCAACGTCGTCTACCAGCAGTGGACCGACGCCGCGGTCAGCGCCCGCCTCGACGGCTTCCTGTACTGGATCCTCTCCGGCGTGCAGGACGACGGCACCGACTACCCCGACTACGACGGCTTCACCGTCTACTGCCCCAGCCCCGTGTGCACCACCGTCGCCAACGCCGGCGACGAGCTGCGGCACGGCCGTCGCTCCCGCCCGCCGGTCGCCGACCACGACACCGCGCAGACGCTGCGCGACGACCCGGCGACGCTCACCCCGGCCGCGAACGACATCGCCTACCGCACCAGGGTCAAGGCCGCCACCATCGACCTGGACCCGGCCGCCGCCGGCCGGCAGACCACGGTGACCCTGCCCGGCGGCTCGTTCGGCCTGAACGCGAAGACCGGCGTCGTCACGTTCACGCCCGCCGCCGGTTTCGTGGGGCGGGTCGCCGCGCCGTACACCATCCGCGACGAGGCGGGCCGCACCTCCAACGTCGCGGAGCTGCGCGTCACGGTGAAGAACCGGCCCGGCGACGCCCTGGTCCTGGCGTCCTTCGAGGCGGGCACCGAGGGATGGGCCGCGGCGAGCTGGCAGTCCGACGCCGGCACGGTGGCGCGGACGACCGAGTTCCATCCCGAGGGCTCCGCCGGCCTGCGGGTCACCACCGCCGACGGCGGCTGGTTCGGCGTCACCGGCCTGACGGGTGTCGACCTGTCCGGCAAGTCCGCGCTGCGGTACGAGCTGCGCACCACGACCGGCACCTCCACCAGCATCGCCGTGCAGACCGGCGACGCCTACACCTGGTGCCAGTCGACGTGGGGCTACGCGAGCGCGGGCAGCACCACGACCGTCGAGGCGGACCTCGCGACCGGCATGTCCTGCGACGCGGCGGCGCTGGCCGACGTGCGGGCCGTCTACGTCTGGTTCGACGGCAACGGCACGCACGACATCGACCACCTCCGCGCCCAGTAGGCAGCAACGAGCAGGCAGGCCACCGTCAGTTGTAGACGGTGGCCTGCCTCGAGGTCTGCTTCCAGCCGTTGGTGCCCCAGATGATGCGGTCGCCCCACCAGGAGCGGTTGTTGACGTTGAAGCCGTACACCATGTCCAGGTACTCCACGCCGCCGCCGTTGCCGGACCACGACCAGGCGAGCCAGCCGATCCCGCGGTAGTTGGCGTGGTTGACGATCGCGTCCTCGTCGACCGGGCCGTCGGAGTGCCAGTGGCCGAACTCCCCGACGACGAGCAGCAGGCCCGCGTTCACGTAGGAGTCGATGTACGTGTAGACCTCCTGCGCGGTGTCGTACACCCCGTGCATGTGCACGGCCTTGCAGCGGGAGATGACGGCGGAGACGTCCGCGGCGCTGCTGTAGCCGTAGCGGCCGCCGGTGAGCACGACCCGGATGGTGTTGGCGCCGGAGTTCTTCATGTCCGCCCATACCTGGGTCTGGCTGGTGTACCAGGCGTGGCCGTGGTTGGCGCCGCGCATGATGAACTGGTTGCCCCGCGCGTCGAGCAGCCTGGTGCCGGAGACCCGGAACCCGGTCGCCGCGGCGGCCGGCGATGCCGGTCCCGCGACGACCAGTCCGGCGGCGGCGAGCATCCCTGCGGCGACTGCGGCCAGTGTCCGTCGTGCCATGACAGCTCCAATCTGTCCTGAACCGATGAAGCGACGGCAGGCAGCACTGAGCCAGTCGGGACGGAGAATGGCAGCGCTGGCGGGCGTTGCCGTCTCAGTGGAGCGCTTAACGGATTAAGTTGCAACCAGTCGCTGGTACTCGTGCTCGGCGAGGCCAAGCGCGCCGAGCACGCCGGAGAGGCCGCCCAGGTCCGGCGGGACGATGTAGGTGGACAGGTCGGCGGTGGCGGGGACGGCGTCGAGGGCCTTGCCGAGCCGGTCGGCGGTGGCGGCACGCACGGCGTCCAGGAGCCCGGGGATGTTCAGGACGCCGCCGCCGACGACGATGCGGTGCGGCATCAACAGGTACAGGATGGACGTCATGAGCTGCGAGAGGTAGTGCGCCTCGAGCGCCACCGTCCGGGACAGCAGCGGGCCGAGGTCGTGGGCGGGGCGGCCGGCCCGGCGGGCGATGGCGGGGCCGCTGGCGAGTCCTTCGACGCAGTCGCCGTGAAACGGGCAGGTGCCGGCGAAGTCGTCACCGGGATGGCGCTGGACGTGCAGGTGGCCCATCTCGGGGTGCAGCAGGCCGTGCAGCGGGCGGCCGTCGACGACGGCGCCGCCGCCGATGCCCGTGCCGACGGTCACGTAGACGACGGTGCCCTGGCCGCGGCCCGCGCTCCAGCGGTGTTCGCCGTAGGCGGCGCCGTTGACGTCGGTGTCCAGCGCCACCGGGACGCCGAGCCCGCGCCGCAGCGCGCCCACGAGGTCGGTGCCGCCCCAGCCGGGCTTCGGGGTGGTGGTGATCCGGCCCGAGGCGAGGTCGAGCGGGCCGAACGAGGCGACGCCCAGCGCGGCGATGTCGCGGCCGGCGGCGCGCTGGGCGCGGAAGTAGGCGATGACCCGGTCGAGGGTCTCCCCCGGCGAGGTCGTCGGGATGGTGGTGCGGTCCACGACCGCGTCGGGGCCGACCCCCACCGCGCACACCACCTTCGTGCCGCCGGCCTCGACACCACCGAACAGCACGCTCACTTGCCGGCCCCCGCGGTGAAGCCGTTGTAGATGAAGCGCTGGAGGGCGAGAAATGCAACGAGCGTTGGAATGATGACGAGGATGACGCCGGCGGAGATGACCTCCCACTGCGCCCCGAACGGCCCCTTGAAGCGGTACAGCGACGTGGAGATGACCCCGAGCTCCTGCGACGGCATGTACAGGAACGGGATGTAGAACTCGTTGTACATGGCGATGCCCTTGATGATGACGACCGTGGCGATCGCCGGCTTCAGCAGCGGCAGGATGATCCTCCAGTAGATGCCGAACGCGGAGGCGCCCTCCATCGCGGCGGCCTCGTCGAGCTCGCGCGGCACGCCGCGCAGGAACTGCTGGAAGATGTAGATGGAGATGATGTCGGTGCCGAGGAAGAGCACGATCGCCGACCAGCGGCTGTCGTAGAGGTCGAGGGCGTCGACGACCTTGAACGTGGCGACCTGGGTGGTCACGCCGGGCACGAGGGTCGCGAGCAGGAAGAGCGCGACGACCACCCCGCGGAGGCGGAACCGGAAGCGGTCGATGGCGTAGGCGGCCATCGAACCGATGAGGACCGTGCCGGCCAGCGAGACCGCCATGATGATGGACGTGTTCACGAAGCCGCGGAGCATGTGCCCCTTGGTGAAGGCCGTGACGTAGTTGTCCAGGTTGAACCAGTCGCCGGGCGGGTCGAAGGGGCCGCTGTTGAGGTACTCGGTGTTGGTTTTCAGCGACGCCATCACCAGCACGACGGGCGGCAGCAGCACCACCAGGCACGCGCCGGTCAGCGACAGGTATTTCAGCACACGGGCGATCACGAGAGGTCCACCTTCTCGTCGGGTGCGATGCGGCGCTGCAACCACGTCACCAGCAGGATGATCAGCAGCAGGACGACCGCCATCGCCGAGGCGAGGCCGAGCTTGTAGTACTTGAAGGCCATGTTCACGGTCTGGATGACGAAGGTCTCGCTGTCGTTGGCGCCGCCGGTCATGATGAACGGGATCTCGAACACCGACAGCGAGCCCGAGATCGCGAGGATGAACGACAGCCCGACGATCGGCCGGATGCCCGGCAGGATGATGTGCAGGAACTGGTCCCAGCGGTTCGCGCCGTCCAGCTCGGCCGCCTCGTACAGGTGCGCGGGGATCGACTGGATGGCGCCGAGGAACAGCACGAAGTTGAGGCCCAGGTAGCGCCAGATCGAGGTGCCGGCGAGCGAGTAGTTGACCACCTCGGGGTCGCCGAGCCACTGCTGGGTCGCGCCGCCGAGGCCGACCGCCGACATCGCCGAGTCGAGGGTGCCGCCGGGCTGGAAGAAGAACAGGAAGATCATGCCGATGGCGACGCCGTTGATGAGGTACGGGAAGAACAGCACGCCCTTGAACAGGTTCCGGAAGCGCGTGTTGAAGCTCAGGATCGTGGCGAAATACAACGCGAGCAGGATTTGCACCACGGACGCGCCGATGTAATACAGGCTGACCTTGAGCACGCCGAAGAGCTCCGGCCGGGTGGCGATCTCGACGTAGTTGTCGATCCCGACGAACTCCCGGCTCGGGCTCAGCCCGTCCCAGGACGTGACGCTGTAGCCGAACATGTTCACCACCGGGATGTAGGTGAACACGATCAGGAACGTCAGCGGCGCAACGAGAAACACGTAGGGTGTCAGCTTCCGGCCCACGTCTCACCTTTCGAGGACAGAGGCGTGCGGCCCGGCGAAGGGCCGCACGCCAAGCAGCACACCTACTTGAGCTTCGCCCGGGTGTCGGCCCACTTCTTGTTCAGGTCGGCGAAGATCTGTTCCTTCGTCTCCTTCTTCGCGCCGCGGGCCGCGTCGACGATCCGCTGGCGGTACTTGCCGTCGAACAGCGCGATCTCGGCGGTGTTGCCGATCTTGTCGGCGAGCCCCTCCTCGCCCTTCGGCGCCGGGTTCAGCTCGATGAACTCCGTCTTGGCCGTCTGCAGGTCGGCGAGGGACGCCGGCAGCTGCGCGCTCGTCACCACCGAGACGCCGCCCTGGTCGGTGGCGTAGTTCGACTCGTCGGCGAACCAGTCGACCCACGCCCGCGCGGTCGCCTTGTTCTTCGAGTTGACGTTGATGCCGTTCTTGTAGTCGCCGCCGACGACGGTGTGGAACTTGCCGTTGACCTGGTTGGGGAACGGCCAGTAGCCGATGTCGTCCTTGCTGGCGGCGGCCGCCTGCATCTGCACCACGGACCAGGAGCCGAGCATCATCGTGGCGATCTTGCCGGTGCCGAGCATGCCCTTGGACTGCTCCCAGTTGGTCGTCGTCGGGTCCGGCTCGGTGTAGCCGCCCTTGACCGCGTCGAAGAGCAGCGAGTCGATGATGTACTGCTCCTTGCCGGGGCTCCACGGCGCGTCGTCCTTGCCGAGCTTGATGGCCGCCTCCGGGTCGCCGCTGACGGCGCCGCGCACGCCCTCCCACTGGCCGAGCGGCCAGCCGTCCTTGTAGTTGGTGTACAGCGGGATCACGCCGGTCTTGTCCTTGATGGCTTTCAGCGCCGCCAGGAACTCCTCGGGCGTCTTCGGCGGCTCGGTGACGCCGGCCTGCGCCCACACCTTCTTGTTGAACACGTAGCCCTGGGCGTTGCCGGTGATGGCGAGGCCGTACACCTTGCCGCCGAACGTCTGCTCGGAGCGCACGAACCGGTACTTGTCCTTCATCGCGTCCACGGTGCCCAGCGGCTCGAAGAACAGCGGCAGCTGGTCGGCGGTGACGGAGTTCGGGATCGGCAGCACGTCGCCGTAGTTCTTCGTGTTCATCCGGACGCGCACCTCACCCTCGTAGTCGGTGATCGCCTCGAACTTGACGTTCGTGCCGGGATACTTCGCCTCGAACTTCTTCTTGTACTCCGGCAGCACGGTGTCGACGAGGTCGGTCCGCTGCGTCAGTACCGTGATGTCGCCGGCGATCTTGCCGTCCGAGCCGCTGCCCGCGTCTTCCCCGCAGGCGGTGAGGACGAGGGAGGTCACTGCGAGCAAGGCGACGAGGTGCTTCTTCATATGCACGGGTACCACCTTCCGATCAGAGGGGGTGTTATCGGTTGTGCCGCACAGGTGCCAAGAGTCAGAACGAGCGCATGAGGTCGAGCAGGCGGACGTCGACGTCGAAACCGTCGCGCCGCTCGAACCGGGCGCCGGGCCGGTGGTGCCCGGCGATGCCGAACGGGCCTTCGAACTCCCACAGGGCGTAGCCCCAGCCGAACTGGCCGAAGACGTCGAACAGGTCGGCGAACCAGGCCCGCGCGACCTCGTCGGGGGTGTGCTCGTAGCAGCCGAACTCCCCCACGTGCACGGGGACGCCCGCCGCTTCGAGCTCGCGCCACGGCGCGTAGAAGTCGCGCAGCCCCGCGCCGTCCCACCAGCGCCCGTCGTAGTCGCACGGGTAGGCGGGCGCCGGGAGCCCCTGATGCCCGGGCCACCAGGGCGCCCGGTAGTGCGAGACGCGCATCGGCTGGTATCCGCGGACGCTCTGCGTGGCGCCAAGGTCGGCGAGCTCGGGCATGGCGAGGTTGCCGCCGTCGAGGCCGTCGATGACCAGCGGCCGGTCCGGCGAGATCGCCCGCACCGCGGCGGCCGCGTGCCGGATGACGGCCTCATGGGCGTCGCGGGTGAAGCCGCGCAGCCCCAGCGCGGGTGGCTCGTTGACGAGATCGAAGCTGAGCGCTTCCGCCGGGATGCCGCTGTAACGCTGGGCGAACCGCTCCCACGTGGCGACGAACGCGTCGCGGGCCGGGCGGTCCGTCCACAGGTTGTACGGCTCGGTCTCCCACCCGGTGATGATGTAGCCGGGCGCGCGGTGCAGGTTCAGTGAAAGATGCAAGCCGCGCTGCCGGCACGCGTCGAGGATCTTGTCGACGCGGGCGAGCACCGACTCGTCGGCCTGGTGCGGGTCGCCGCCGACGCTCCACAGCCGGTAGTCCGTCGGCAGCCGGATGAAGTTGAATCCCCACGCCGCGACGGCGTCCAGGACCCGCTCGTCGGGCCCTGCCGCGCCGGCGTGCGCGTTGAACATCCACTGGACGTTGAACCCGTGGTGGGGCATCGCGGATCGACCCTTCAGGCGGTGCCGGCCCCGGCCGCGCGCCTGGGGTGGGGGCGCGCGCTCACTGAACCGGATAAGTTCCATCAACCTAGGCCCGCACATTGAAGCTGTCAATCCCACTCCGCCGCCGCACGCCAACACTGAAGCGCATAACCATGTCAGGCGGGTTGCGGCGGTGCTGTAGCTTCGCGGGTCGCCGATCGACGGCGCGCGCCGAAGCAGAAACAGGAGCCACCGTGACCGACCGCACCGAAGCCACCGGGAGACTGCTGCGGCGACTGCGTTCCGACGCCGGAGTGGCCCCGGCGTCGCGGGACGTGGAGCCGCCCGAGCTGGCAGTGTGGCGGCAGATGCGCGACGACCCGTTCCTCGCGGAGTGCTTCACCGTCACCGACGACCCGCCCGTCGTCCACAGCTATCTCGCCGACGGTCACCCGGGCGTGGCCAGATTCCTGGCCGACATCCTCTGGCTGGGCGAGACCTACGACCGCCTGCCGATCGGCTACTGGAGCGCGGGCGCGGACACCTTCGCCGGCGCGCCGGTCATCTACGTCGACGACGAGGCGAGCGTCGAACTGGTCGGCACCAGCCTGGTCGACTTCCTCGGCCCGTGGGTCGGCGAACTCGGCGCCGGGGAACTGCTCGACTTCTGCCGCCGGGCAGGCCTGCGGCCGCCGATGTCGACGGCCGAACGCGACGCGGCACTCGCGGACCACCCGGACCCGCAGCAGGTGTTCGACTTCTTCCTGCACTCGGTAGGGTAGCCGCCACACGCGCCGTCCTGATCGCACTCGCCCGGAGCCATGCCGGTCACGCCCGGACCTGCGCCGCGACGGGCACCGGCGGGCGGGACCCTCGCGGCGCAAGCTGCCCGGGTGGTGTGCCGGACCGAAGGCCCGACTACACGCGGACCTGGTCGTCGGTGTCGGCGAACTGGGTTGAGTAGAGCTCGGCGTAGCGGCCGCCGGCGGCGAGCAGGGACGTGTGGGTGCCGCGTTCGACGATCTGGCCGGCCTCGACGACGAGGATGAGGTCGGCGGCGCGGACGGTGGACAGGCGGTGCGCGATGACGACCGCCGTCCGGCCGCTGAGGGCCTCGGCGAGCGCCGCCTGCACCGCGGCCTCCGACGTCGAGTCGAGGTGCGCGGTCGCCTCGTCGAGCACGACGACCTGCTGGCCGGCCAGAAGCAGGCGGGCGATGGTGAGGCGCTGCCGCTCGCCGCCGGAGAGGCGATAGCCGCGCTCGCCGACGACGGTGTCGAGGCCGTCGGGGAGGGAGGCGACCAGGTCGTCGAGGCGGGCCCGGCGCAGGACCGTCCAGAGCTCGTCCTCGGTCGCCGACGGCCGGGCCAGCAGCAGGTTGGCCCGCACCGACTCGTGGAAGAGGTGCCCGTCCTGGGTGACCATGCCCAGCGTGGCGCGGATCGCGTCGAAGGACAGGTCGCGGACGTCGATCCCGCCGAGGCGGACGGTGCCGCTGTCCACGTCGTACAGGCGAGGCAGGAGCTGCGCGATGGTCGACTTCCCGGCGCCGGACGAGCCGACCAGGGCGATCATCTGGCCCGGCTCGGCCTTGAACGAGACGTCGTGCAGGACCTCCACGCCGCCGCGGGTGTCCAGGGTGGCGACCTCCTCCAGGGAGGCGAGGGACACCTTGTCGGCGGAGGGGTAGCCGAAGCGGACGGAGGAGAACTCGACGGACACCGGGCCGGGCGGGACCTCGCGGGCGTCGGGCTTCTCCGCGACGAGCGGGCGCAGGTCGAGGATCTCGAAGACCCGCTCGAAGCTGACCAGGGCGCTCATCACCTCGACCCGGGCGCTCGCGAGGGCGGTCAGCGGCGCGTACAGCCGGGTCAGCAGCAGCGCGAGCGCCACGACCGCGCCCGCGTCGAGCTGGCCGGCGAGGGCCGCGACGCCGCCGATGCCGTAGACGAGGGCCAGGGCGAGCGAGGACACGACGGTCAGCGCGGTGATGAACACGGTCTGGTTCATGGCGGTGCGGACGCCGATGTCGCGGACCCGGCCGGCCCGGGCGGCGAACTCCACCGACTCGTCGGAGGGCCGGCCGAAGAGCTTGATGAGGGTGGCGCCGGGTGCGGAGAAGCGCTCCGTCATCTGGGTGCTCATCGCCGAGTTGTGCGTGGCGGCCTCGCGCTGCAGGCGGGCGAGCCGGGTGCCCATCCGGCGGGCCGGCAGCACGAACACCGGCAGGAGCAGCAGCGCGAGCAGCGTGATCTTCCACGACAGGCTCACCATCACCGCGAACGTCAGCGACAGGGTGACGATGTTGCTGACAACGCCGGACAGGGTGCCGCTGAACGCGCGCTGCGCGCCGATGACGTCGTTGTTGAGCCGGCTGACCAGCGCGCCGGTGCGGGTGCGGGTGAAGAACGCGACCGGCATGCGCTGCACGTGGTCGAAGACGGTGGTGCGCAGGTCGAGGATCAGCCCCTCGCCGATCTGCGCCGACAGCAGCCGGGCGAGCAGCCCGACGCCGGCCTCGACGAGCGCGATGACCGCGATCAGCACCGCGAGGGTGACGACGGTGTCGCGGGAGCCGCCGCCGACGATCGCGTCGACGACCCGGCCGGCGAGCACCGGCGTGGCGACCGCGAGAAGGGCCGTCACGACGCTCAGCGACAGGAACCCGGCGAGCCGGGCCTTGTGCGGGCGCGCGAACGCGGCGATCCGGCGCAGCGTGGCGACCGAGAACGGCCGCCGGTCCTGGGTCGCGTGGATGGCTTGGTACATCTGGTTCCAGGCGGTGACTTCCATGCTCACGTCCGCCACCGTACGACCTGGAGTGGGGTTCAGGTCCAATCGGTTTACAACAGGCCGAGGTCGCGGGCGCGGCGGACCGCCTCCGCGCGGCTGGACGCGTCGACCTTGCGCAGCACCTCCCGGATGTGGGTGCGCACGGTCTTCACCGACACGTCCATGAGTTCGGCGATCTCCTCGGTCGGGGTCAGCGCCGCGAGGTGCCGCAGCACCTCCGCCTGCCGGAGGCTGAAACCGGGCACGGGATCCGCCGCCGTCGCGTGCCGGCGCAGCAGCTGGCGCACGACGCCGTCGGCCTCGTGGACGGCGCGGGTGCCGCCGTCGTCGACGGTGAACCCGACGGCGGTCCGCAGCGCCTCGGCGGCGCGCTCGTGGTCGCCCCGCCGGGCGGTGCCGGCCGCGAGCAGCAGCCACGCCTCGACGAGCACGCCGACCGGCAGGCCCGGCAAGCACAGCACCTGGTGGGCGCACTCGACGGCGCACTGCGGGTCGCCGGCCGCGAGCAGCGCCGAGCCGCGGGCCAGGGTCGCCTCCGGCCGCTCCTGGTCGAGGCGGGCGAGGGCGGTGCGGGCCTCTTCGTGGCGGCCCATCGCGACCAGGACCCGCGACTCGGCGAGATCCAGCTCGTGCCGGACCCAGAGGCGGGCCGAGGTCTCCGGCGGCGCGCCGCGCAGGACCGACAGCGCCGCGGGCAGTTCGCCGCGGGCGCGCAGGAGCCTGGACCGCACGATGGTCAGGGTGCCCGCGTAGGCGCTCTCCCGCGGCATGATGTCGGTGGCCAGCCCCTCCTCGGCGGTGCGCAGGTGACGCCAGGCGGCGGTGGTGTCGTAGCGTTCGGCGGCGACCCACGCGAGCGCGAGGTCGGCGATGTGCCGCGGACCCCGGTTCAGCGCCTCGGTGCGCGCCACCACGTCGGATGCGCGATGGGCCGTGTCGTACGCCGAGCGCAGCCGCCCCAGCAGCGCCTCGGTGAAGGCGAGATGCTGCGTGCAGTACGCGAGGAGGCCGCCGCACCGTTCGCTGCGGGCCGCGCGGATCGCCGCGGCGAAACTCCCGGCGGCCTCGTCGAGCCTGCCGGCCCGCAGGTGCGCCGTCGCGACGCCGGACAGGACGAACACCCACAGCTCCGGCCGCACGGCGATCCTGCCCGGGTCGACCTGCGGCAGCAGCCGCGCCGCGGCGCCGGTGACCGCGTCGAGCCGCTCCGCGTCGCCGGTCTCGTAGGCGACGGACTGCTGGACCATGCACGCGGCGATCCGGACCGGCAGCGACGCCTCCGGGCCGGGGAGCCAGGCGTCGCCGGCGAGGAGCCGTTCGGCCCGCGGGAGGTCGCTGTGGGATATCGCGTGGGCGGCGGCGACGATCACGCCCTCGGGCGTGTCGGGTTTGGCGGGCATCCCGTCGAGCAGCCCCGTGAGCCGGCCCGCCGGCCCGTCCACGATGACCTCGCCGACCGCCAGGTCGTCGACGACGAACCGGGCCGCGTCCTCCCACGCGCCGACGGCGGCCGCGTGCTCGACGGCGCCGGCGAGGTCACCGTGCCGGGCGGACCAGCGGGCCGCGACGAGCCCGGCGGTCCTGGCCGCGGCGGGCGGCAGCGGGAGCCGGTCGCGCAGCACGGCACCGAACAGCGGGTGGAGGCGGTAGGTGCCCTGCGCCTCGCTCACCGTCTCCAGGAACGCGCCGGCCTCCTCCAGGTCGGCGATGACGTCGCCCTCCTCGACGCCACCCACGATCGCGGCGAGCTCGGCCGTGAACGTGTCCAGGCGGGCCACCCCGGCCAGCAGGCGCCGCTGTCGCGGGGTGCACCGGTCCAGGATCTCCCCGGTGAAGTAGTCGACGACGTAGTCGTGCCCGGCCAGCGCCGGCACCCCGGAGCCGTCCGCCATCGCCAGCGCGCACAGTCGCACCCCGGCGAGCCAGCCCCGGGTCTGTTCCATCACGTCGGCGAGCGCGGCCGGGGTCAGGTCGACGCCGTGCAGCGCGAACAGCGCCCGCACCTCGCCGGCGTCAAGCGCCAGCTCCGACCAGCGCAGCTCGCTGAGCTGGTCGGTCAGCCGGTAGCGGTGCAGCGGGAACCGTGGCCGGTGCCGGCCGACGAGCACCAGCCGGAGGTGGCTCTGCGCGTGCCGTAGCAGGAACTCGATCTCGCCCAGCTGCTCCGCGTCGAGCCAGCAGGCGTCATCGAGGACGAGCACGATCGAGTGCTGCTGGTGGGAGAGGACGGCCGCCAGCTCGGTGACCGTCGCGTGGTCGGGCGCGATGGTCAGGTCCAGCAGTGCCGCGGGCAGCAGCACCCCGGCGCCGCGCAGGGCCGCCAGCAGGTGCTGCCACAGGCGCGCCGGCCGGCCCGTGTCGTCCTGGTCGACGGTGAGCCAGGCGATCGAGTCCCAGCCCGGGCTGTCGTCGGCCCACGCGGCGACCAGGCGGCTCTTGCCGGATCCGGCCGGCCCGGTGACCACGGTGACCGGCAGGTCGGTCAGGCTCCACAGCGAGTCGATGAGCTGCTCACGCGGCAGTGCCCGGTCCACCGGCTCGGGTCTGGTGAGCTTCGCGGACAGCAGTGGCGCTCCGTCCATGGAGGCCTCCATCTGTGTCGATACCCGACAGCATATGCGGAGAAGCTTGACCTTCCACCTACTGGAACAGGTTCACTCAAAGGCATGACACGGGGCATGACACCGGGCGTCACCATCGGCGAGTTCTCGCGGCTGTGCCATCTCAGCGCGAAGACGCTGCGGTACTACCACGATATCGAGCTGCTGGTGCCGGCCGGCATCGACGAGGACACCGGCTACCGGCGGTACGCGCCCGGGCAGGTCGACGACGCGCACCTCATCCGGCGGCTGCGGGACCTCGACATGCCGATCGCGCAGATCCGCGGGGTGCTCGCCGAGCCCGACCCGTCCGCGCGGCAGGAGGCCCTGGCCCGGCACCTGGACCGGATGGAGGCCGAGCTCACCCGTACCCGTGACGTGGTCCTGTCGCTGCGCCGCCTGCTGGGGCCCGAGCCCGAGCTGCCGGTCCGGCACCGGCTGTCGGCGGGTTCGCCGGTGGTCCGGGTGTCGGCGCGGATCACCCGCACCGAGGTGACGGACTGGTGCGGACGGGCCTTCCCTTCGTTGTACTCGATCCTTGCCGACCTCGGCACCGATCCGGCCGGCCCGGCCGGTGCGACCTACTCCGCCGAGTTCTTCGAGGGCGAGATCGGGGAGGTCGTCGCGTTCGTGCCCGTTTCGGCTGACGTGGTGCGGGCGGGCGACGACCGGTTCGCGACCCTGCCGCCCGCCCGCTACGCCGTCGCCGTGCACAACGGCCCGTTCGCCGACTGCGACATCACGTACGGCCGGCTCGGCCTGCACGTCGCGTCCCACGACACCGCCCTGCCCGACCCGATCGTCGAGGTCTACCTGGTCGGACCCGACGAGACCACCGACCCGGCCGAGTTCCGCACCGAGATCTGCTGGCCGATTTCCGCCTGACCTTCGTTTCCTCAGGAGAGAGAGCACATGACCGACCTCGCCATCGCCCACGTCACCGTCGACTGCGCCGACGCGGCCGCCCTCGCCGGCTTCTACGCCGCGCTGCTGGACCGCACCGTCGACCCGGAGGCGACCCCGTTCTTCGCGACCGTGGGCCGCTCGACCGGCGCCCAGCCCGTCCTCATGTTCATCCAGGTCCCCGACAAGACCCCGGGCAAGAACAGCATCCACCTCGACCTGCACACCGCCGACCTGCCCGGCGCCGTCGCCCGCGCCGTCGGCCTCGGCGCGAAGCAGGTCGGCGACTTCAACGAGTACGGCGCCGTCTGGACGACGTTGTCGGACCCCGAGGGTAACCTCTTCGACATCGGCGCCAGCTGATCGTCTTCAGGGGGTTCGCGATGGGCGGGGACCGGCGGCAGCAGTTCGTGGACCTGCACCGGGAGGGCTGCTTCCTGCTGCCCAACGCGTGGGACGCGGGCAGCGCCCGGGTCCTCGAGTCCGCCGGCTTCCCCGCCATCGCGACCACCAGCGCCGGGATCGCGTTCTCCCTCGGCCGGCCCGACCACGACTTCTTCGCCGACCACGGTCCGCTGGCCCGCCTCGACCGCACCACGATGCTCGACCGGGTCCGCGAGATCGTCGCCGCGGTCGACGTGCCGGTGAGCGCCGACCTCGAGGAAGGCTTCGGCGCCTCCCCGGAGGACGTCGCGGCCACCATCTCGATGGCCGTCGCCGCCGGCGCCGCGGGCGGCAACATCGAGGACTTCACCGGCGCGCGGGCCCGGCCCCTGCACGACCAGGCGCTCGCCGTGGAGCGGATCCGGGCCGCCCGCGCCGCGGTCGACTCTTCCGGCGAGCCGTTCGTCCTCGTCGGCCGCACGGACGCGCTCATCGTCGGCGGCACCCTCACCGACGCCGTCGACCGGGCCAATGCCTACCTGGCGGCCGGCGCGGACTGCGCGTTCGTGCCGGGCGCCGCCGACCCGGCCACGATCGGCACGCTGGTCCGCGAGCTCACCGGGCCGCTCAACGTGGTGATGGGCCTGACCGGCGGCACCCTGTCCCTGGCCGCCCTGCGCGACCTCGGCGTCCGCCGCGTCACCGTCGGCGGCAGCATCGCCCGCGCCATGTATCACCACCTGCGCCGGGCCGCCCGGGAGCTGGCCGAGCACGGCACCTTCACGTATGCCGACACCCAGCTCTCCCAGTCCGACCTGAACGACCTCTTCCGCCGGCCGTAGGCCACCGCGGGCGCGTCACGGCGACGCGCCCGCGGCAGCGCGGTCAGGCGGGTTTGCCGAACCAGCGGGCGAGGTGCTCGTCCAGGTCCTGCTGGTCGTCGCCGACCCAGGCCACGTGACCGTCGGGGCGGAGCAGGACGCCCGGGGCGTCCAGCGCCGCGGTGGGGTCCCCGAGGTGGTCGACCCGGTCCGACCAGCCGCCGGCGGTCAGGCGTCCGGTGCGGTCCAGCAGCAGGCCGCGGCCGCGGTGCAGCAGGTCGTACAGGCGGCCCTGTCGCACGTCGAGGTCGGGCAGGCGGCGGCCGAGCAGGTCGGGGCCCGGGCCGAAGTCGTAGCGGACGCCGATCGCGGTGATCTTCTCGATCAGGTGGCGGTTCACCTCGTCGAAGTCCATCAGCTCGGTGAGCAGCCTGCGCAGTGCCCGGGGGCCCGGTTCGGTGGAGAACAGTTCCATCTGGGCGCGGGTGTTGTCCAGCACGTCCGCGGCGACCGGATGCCGCTCGGCCTCGTAGGTGTCCAGCAGCGTGTCCGGCGCCCAGCCGCGGATCTGCGCGGCCAGCTTCCAGCCGAGGTTGAAGGCGTCCTGAACGCCCAGGTTGAGGCCCTGCCCGCCGATGGGTGGATGGATGTGTGCCGCGTCGCCGGCCAGCAGCACCCGCCCGACCCGGAACCGTTCGGCGAGGCGGGTGGCGTCGCCGAAGCGGGACAACCAGCGCGGGGAGTGCACGCCGAAGTCGGTGCCGGCGATGGCGTGGAGCTGGCGCTGGAAGTCCTCGAGGGTGGGTGGCTCCGCGCGGTCGCTGACTCCCGCGCCGGGGATCACGACGCGATAGACCTCGCCGAAGGGTCCGAAGGTGAACCGCTGATCGGTCTTGCGGACCTCGGCCACCTTGGCCGCGATCTCCTCCGGCGGCGCGGCCGCCTCCATCTCGCCCATCAGCGTGTCGGTCCGCGAGGGCTCGCCGGGGAAGCCGACGCCGAGCAGCTTGCGCACGGTGCTGCGGGCGCCGTCGCAGCCGACGAGATAGCGTGACCGCAGCCGTTCGCCGCCGGCCAGCTCGACGGTCACGCCCTCGCCGTCCTGCTCGAGGCCGGCCACCGCACAGCCGCGCCGGACCTGCGCGCCCAGGTCGACCGCATGCGCTTCGAGCAGGTGCACGATGACCGGCTGCGGGATGCCCAGCAGGTAGGCGTGCGCGGTGTCCAGATTCTCGGGCGCGGGCTTGTCGATGGCGGCGAAGAAGCCGGCCGCAGGCCGGCGCCGTGCGCGTGCGGCGATGCGCTCCAGCAGCCCGCGCATCGCCATCAGCTCGATGCTGCGGACATGCAGGCCGACGATGCGGACGAACGACGCCGGCTCGGTCTCCTTCTCCAGGACGAGCACCCGCACGTCGTGCAGTCGCAGCTCGGCGGCCAGCATCGCACCGGCCGGGCCACACCCGGCAATGATCACGTCGAACATAGGTTGTTGCCTTTCGGGAGTGCCTGGTTGGCGGGGCTCCCGGCGACACCTACGTCAATCGCCCGGCCGTGACGGCAGGGGGAGCACCCACATCGATACAGCGTTCATGGGTCTCACCTCCTCGGGCCGTGTCACGGACAGCAGCAAGGTACAAGCCCGGGCCTCGTCCCGTCCAGTCCATTCCGGCCACGACACGCGGACTGACCGCGGGCCGTCCGCGTGTCGCGCGGCGTGTCGATCTGGTGTTCGACGTCGGGTCGTGTCGGTGCTGTCGGCCGGGCGGGCGGTGGCCTACGGTTCGGGACGTCGCCGGTCGTCGGGGGCCGGCACGGAAATCCGGACGGGGTGGAGCCATGGCAGGTGTGGTGCCGGGGCCGCGGGAGCGGCGGGCGGACGGGTGCACGGTGGAGTTCACGATCGGCGGGGTGCCGGGGGCGATGACGACCGGGCACGGGATGGACGGCACGCTGCGGCGGGTGGACCTGCGGGCGGGGGTGCACGGGTCGGAGCTGGCCGGGCTGGCCGACGCGCTCGCCACGGCGATCACGCTCGGGCTGCAGCACGGGGCGCCGCCGGCGGCGTACGCCGACGTGCTGCGGCGGCTCGAGCTGGACGCGCCGGTCGAGGACGGCAACCCGCTCGTCGAGGCGCTGGGGTCCGCGCCCGAGTAGGCGACGGACGGGAGCACCGCGGCGCGAGGGGCACCGGCGCGGAAGCCCCTCGCGGCGCGGCCCGCGCTACCCCATCTCCGGCCGATGGCGACGATGCCCCGGTTGTGGCGCAGGACCGTGCCGGGCGCCCGGCGAGCGGCCGACCCCGGCCCTGCCCGGCCGGTCAGGCGGCGGGCTGGAACAGCTCGATCACGTTGCCTGACGGGTCCTGCAGGAGGATCTGGTGGCCGCCGGGGCCGCTCACGATGTCGTTGCGGAAGGTGAGGCCGGCGGCGCGCAGGCGGGCGACCTCGGCGGGGAGGTCGTCGACGAGGAGATGGATCCGGTTCCAGCCGCCGGGTCCGGGCACCGCGCCGTCGGGCATGGGGCGCCCGGCGGAGCTGGCGGGGCCGCTCAGCAGGAGGCGGAGCCGGCCGCGGACCACGTCGGCGAAGGCCGGCGCGGCGTCGGTCCTGACCGTGAAGCCCAGGTGGGTGGTGTAGAACGCGACGGCGGCCGGGACGTCGCCGACCATGTACCGGACGTGGACCAGATCCTTCAGTTCGAGGCTCATCACTGCGACCTTTCGAGGGAGCTGTCGATGGCGTGCAGCAGGAAGGTGATGCGGGTCGTCAGGTCTTCGGCGGTGCGGGCGAACGGCGACGGCTCGGTCGAGGTCGCCGGGTCGGGCAGGCTCCAGTGGGCGAGGGTGGGCGCGCCGGCGAACGCGGGCCGCAGCTCGCGGACGCGGTCGCACAGGCTGATCACGTGGTCGAAGGGCTCGTCGGCGAAGACGCTCAGGTGTTTCGGGTGGCGGCCGGCGATGTCGATGCCGGCGGCGCGCATGACACGGACCGCCTCAGGATGCAAGGGCTTGGGGTCGCTGCCGGCGCTGGCGGCCCGGACCCTGCCGCCGCCCAGCCGCTCCAGCAGCGCCTCGGCCATCTGGGAGCGGGAGCTGTTGCCCGTGCACAGGAACAGCACGCGGACGGGGACGCGGGGGAAGGACGGCGGCGGCTCCGCGGGGGCGAGGCGCACGCCGGGGTGCAACGCGAGACCGGCCGAGGCGAGCTGAGCGCGGTACTCGACCAGGTCGAGGCTGTAATACGTGTCGCGCTTGTCTGCGGAGCTGCGCCGGGTCCGGACCAGGCCGCCGGAGCGCAGCTGGGCGAGGTGGTAGGAGGTCAGGCTCTGCCGCTGGCCGACCAGCGCCGCCAGCTCGCCGACCTGCCGGTCGCTGCGCGACAGCTCCCGCAGCAGCCGCCACCGCACGGGATGCCCGGCCAGGCGCAGCACGCCCGGTGGTGAATCCTCCATGAACTCAGAATACATCAAATCAAACTGATGGTTACACCGATCGCGGCAGCGGCGAGGAGGGTGGGGACCACGCCCACGCGCAGGGGCAGCAGCAGGACCGCGGCGCCGGCGAGGACGGCGAACTGCCACGGCTCGCGCAGCGCGAGGGTGAGCAGGATCGCGGAGCCGAGGATCGCGCCGATGGCGGCGGGGCCGGCGCCGTCGAGGAACGCCCGGACCCGCGCGTCGCCGCGCAGGCGGTCGAAGCGGTGCGCGCCGAGCAGGATGAACGCGAACGACGGGCTGAACGCCACGACCGAGGCGAGCACGCCGCCGCCGATGCCCGCCGCGGCGTAGCCGACCACCGCGACGGTGTGCACGACGGGGCCCGGCGTGATCTGCCCGAGCGCGACCGCGTTGAGGAACTGCGCGTCGGTCATCCAGTGGAAGCGGTCGACGGCGTCGGCCCGCATCAGCGGGATGATGACGAAGCCGCCACCGTACGACAGCGCGCCGACCTTCAGTGCCACCCAGGCGATCGACAGCAGCACTCCCCCGCCCGCGCCGGCCGCGGCCAGCAGCGGCAGGCCGGGAGCGCGCCGGGTGCCGGCGACGGTGAGCGCGGCCTCCAGCACGCCGCAGGCGAGCAGGACGAGGACGAGCCACGGTCCGAGGGTCGCGGCGGCCACGATCCCGACGGCGACGTACAGCACCCAGCGCACCTTGCTGCCCGACTGCCAGGCCCGCTGCCGGCTCGCCGGGAGGAGGCTCCAGCCTGCCTGCACCGCGACCGCCGCGACGGCCGCGCCGGCCCCGGCCCCGGCACCGCGCACCCACGCGGGCGGCGACCCGGCCAGGAACAGCACGGACAGGGCGAGGATCAGGACGAGGCCCGGCACGATGAACGCGGCCCCGCCGACGAGCGCGCCGACCCGCCCGCGGACCCGCCACGCGCAGAAGATGGCGAGCTGGGTCGAGGCCGGGCCGGGCAGCAGGTTGCAGGCCGCGACCGCGTCCTCGAACTCGGTCGCGTCCAGCCACCGGCGGCGGTCCACGCACAGCTGCCGCAGCAGCGCGATGTGCGAGGGCGGGCCACCGAAGCCGACGCAGCCGATCCGCCCCCACTCCTTGAGCACGGTGAGCAGTCCGACCTGAGGGTCCACGACGAGCACCATACACCAGTTCAGTTTGATGCACTTGCGCTCCGACGGCCGCCGGCTGCGGTCGGGCCGGCCGCCCCCCGACGGCGAGGTCGTCAGGCCCCGAAAGAACGGGCTGACCAGGGCGTTGAGGTTCCCGCAGGGTTTCGGCAGGGTCCCCGCGGCAACATCGCCGGTGACCACTGATCCCAGTGGGTCATCGGGGGAACGCGCGCCGGTCCCGGCCGGCGCGCGTTACGACCACGGGGATGCCGATGTCGTTCTCGTTCCAGATCCTCGGGCAGCTCACGGTGCGCTCCGGCACGGTCCCGGTCGAGCTGCCCGCCGGCAAGCCGCAGGCGCTGCTCGCCGCGCTGCTGCTCAACGCCAACCGCCTCGTCCCGGTCGACCGGCTCGTCGACGCGCTGTGGGACGAGGCGCCGCCCCGCTCGGCGGTGGCGAACGTCCGCACGTACGCGGTCCGCGTCCGCAAGCTGCTCGCCGACCCGGAGACCGTCGCCGGCTCGCGGCTGCTGGGCCAGGAGCGGGCCTACCGGATCGCCGTCCAGCCCGGCGAGCTCGACCTGGCCGAGTTCACGGAGCTGGCCGCGCAGGGCCGCGCGGCGCTGCGGGCCGGCGACCCGTCGCGGGCGGTCGAGCGGCTCATCGCCGCCCTCGCGTGCTGGCGCGACGACCACGCGGGCGTCGGCCTCCCCCGGCCCGGCGGGCTCGGGCAGCGCCTCGCCGCGCTCGACGACGAGCGGCTGCGCACCGTCGAGGACCTCGTCGACGCGCGGCTCGCCCTGCAGCACCACGAGGTCCTCATCGGCGAGCTGCGGCGCACCGTCGTGGAGCACCCGCTGCGGGAGCGCACCTGGGGGCAGCTGATGCGCGCCCTGTACCGCGCCGGCGACGTCTCCGGCGCCCTGCACTGCTTCCTGGAGGTGCGGGCCGCGCTGCGCGAGCGGATGGGCGTCGACCCGGGCCCGGAGCTGCGGCGCCTGCACGCGGCGATGCTGGCCCGCGACCCGGCGCTCGACGAGACCGCGCCGTGCCCGCCGTTCGCGGCGCATCCCGGGACGCCGGCGTTCGCGGCGCCGGCGCTCCCGGTCCCCGCGCACCGGCCGGAACCGCCGCGGCAGCTGCCGCCCGGCCCCGCGGTGCTGGTCGGGCGCGAGCCCGCGGTGGACGCCGTCCTCGCGGCGGTCGCCACCGGCGCCCGGGTCGTCTGCGTCTCCGGGCCGCCGGGCGTCGGCGCGTCCGCGTTCGCCGTCCACGCCGCGCATCTGCTCGCCGACAGGTACCCGGACGGGCAGCTCTTCGTGCGGCTGGGCACCGCCGACCCGGCCGCGGCGGCGGCGCACCTGCTGCACTCGCTCGGCGTCGCCGACGAGACGGTCCCGCGCGGGCTCGCCGCCCGCACTGCCCGCCTGCGGACCGCGCTCGCGAGCCGCCGGGTGCTGCTGCTCGTCGACGGCGTCGACGACGTCGCGCAGGTCCGGCCGCTGCTGCCCGCCGCCCCGGGGTGCCTCGCGGTGATCGCCGCCAGCCGGCCGCTGCCGACGATCGACGGCGTCGCGCTGGTGCCGCTGGACCCCCTGCCCCGGTCCGACGCCGTCGCGCTGCTGCTCGGCTCGCTCGGCCCCGCGCAGGATCCGGTGGCGCTCGACGAGGTCGCCGCCCACTGCGAGGGCCTGCCGGCGGCGCTGCGCATCGTCGTGGCGCGGCTGCTGGGCCGCCCGGACCGGTCCGCGGCCGCGTGCGCCCGGCGGCTGCGGGCGCCGGAGCGCCGCCTCGACGAGCTGCGCGCGCACGACCTGTCGATCCGGGAGAGCCTCGCCGCCCGCTGCGCCACGGTCAGCGCCGCCGCGATGGACGCGCTGCGGACCCTCGCCGGCCTGCCGCAGCCGGTGACCACGCACGACCTCGCCGCCGCGTCCACGCTGAGCCCCGACCGGGCCGGCGACGCGCTCGACGAGCTGGTCGACGCGCGGCTCGTCACCGCCGACGGCACCGGCGGCCACCGTGCCGGCGACCTCGTCCGACTGTTCGCCGCGCAGATGGCCCCGGCCGATGTATAGCGGTGCCGGGGACGTTGTATCCGCCCTGGACCCGCTCCGTCCGTAAGGCCCCGCCGGGACCGGTCGCCGGACATCCAGCCCCGGCCGGTCAGGCGGTGGGTGCCGTGGCCGCCCGAGACGCACGATGCCGTCATCCAGCACGCTCCCGCAGGCGATGCGGTGCTTCGCCGGCGAGACCGGGCAGCCGATGGGTGTCGGCAGGGCCGTCGCCCGCGAGACCCGGGCAGCCGGTCGCCGAGCTTGCGGGCGGCGCACGCACCGCCGTCCACCTCCCCCGATGCCGCGCCGGCGGTCTCCGCGCCGATGGCAGCTGCCGTAGGATGCGTCGATACGCCGGACCGGCATCGCCGATACAAACGGGGGACGGGGAGGTCCATGGAGTTCCGGCTGCTCGGACCGATCGAGGCGTGGACCGCGACCCGGCGGCTGGACGCCGGGCCGCCGCGCCAGCGCCTGGTGCTCGCGGCGGTGGCCGCCGACGCCGGCCGGCTCGTGCCGATCGAGACCATCATCGACCGGGTCTGGGCCGGCGACGCGCCCGACCGGGCCAGGCACGCGCTGTACGTGTACGTCGCCAGGCTCCGCGGCGCCCTGCAGGACGGCGGCGCGTCGCCGCTGGTCCGCCGCTCCGGCGGCTACGTCCTCGACGTCGACCCGGAAGCCGTGGACCTGCACCGGTTCCGGGCCCTCGCCGAGCGGGCCCGCGACCCGCGGACCTCCGACCCCGCCCGGGTCGCGGCGCTGCGGCAGGCCCTGGACCTGTGGCGGGGCGCGCCGCTCGCCGACGTGGCCGGCCCGTGGGCCGAGCGCATGCGCGAGAGCTGGCGCCAGCAGCGCCTCGACGCCGCGGTCTCCTGGGCGCAGGCGGCCCTGCGACTCGGCCAGGGAGGTGAAGGTGGAGGCGGAGGCGCGGGAGCGGTGGAGCCGCTCATCGGCCCGCTGACCGAGCTGGCCGCGGAGCACCCCTACGCAGAGTCCCTGGCCGCGGCCCTCATCGAGGCGCTGCACGAGAGCGGGCACCAGGCGGAGGCGCTCGACCGGTACACCAGAATCCGCCGCAAACTCGTCGACGACCTCGGCACCGAGCCGGGCGCGGAGCTGCGCGACCTGCACGCCCGGCTGCTGCGGCAGGCCGGCACCCCCGAAACCCCGGCGCCGCAGCCCGCCGCGCCCGCCCCGACCGCCGCGCAGCTCCCCCTCGACCTGCACAGCTTCACGGGCCGCACGGCCGAGCTCGACCGCCTCGACGCGATCCTCGAGGAGGCCGTCGTCCTCGCCACGGTCACCGGCACCGCGGGCGTCGGCAAGACCAGCCTCACCGTCCACTGGGCGCACCGTGTCGCCGGCCGCTTCCCCGACGGGCAGCTCTACACCGACCTCAACGGCTTCGGCGGCGCCGACACCGTCGTCACGCCCGCCCAGGCGGTCCGCGGGTTCCTCGACGCGCTGGGCGTGCCGCCGCGGCGCGTCCCGGCCGACCTGGCCGCGCAGACCGCGCTGTTCCGCAGCCTGACCTCGGGCCGGCGCATCCTCATCGTGCTCGACAACGCCCGCGACGCCGACCACGCCCGGCCGCTGCTACCCGGCGGCCCCGGCTGCCTCGTCGTCGTCACCAGCCGGACCAACCTCGCGGGGCTCATCGCCGCCGAGGGCGCCCAGCCGGTCCCCCTCGACCTGCTGACCCACGGGGAGGCGACGCGCCTGCTCGCCCGGCGGCTCGGCCGCGCCCGCCTCGACGCCGAGCCGTCCGCCGTCGACGAGATCGTCGCCGCCTGCGCCGGCCTGCCGCTCGCCCTGGCGATCGTCGCCGCGCGCGCGGCGCTGCGCCCGCACCAGCCGCTCGCCGACCTCGCCGCCGAGCTGCGCGACGACCTCGACCAGTTCGACGTCGGCGACACCCGCGGCGACGTGCGGGCCGTGTTCTCCTCGTCGTACCGCACCCTGAGCGACGCCGCGGCCCGTCTGTTCCGGCTGATCGGCCTGCACCCCGGCCCGGACATCAGCGCGCCGGCCGCGGCGAGCCTGCTCGGCGTGCCGGTGAAGGAGGCGAGGACGCTGCTCGCCGACCTCGTCCGGGCGCACCTGCTCACCGAGCCGGCCGCCGGCCGGTTCGCCGCGCACGACCTGCTGCGCCGGTACGCGGCCGAGCTGGCGGCCAAGGACCCGGCCGGCGAGCGCACCGCGGCGACGCGGCGGCTGCTGGAGTACTACCTGCACACCGCGTTCGCCGCGACCACGCTCCAGCACCCGTTCCAGGTGCGCGTCCCCGACCCGGCGCCTTCGTCCGCCGGCGTCGTGGCGCCCGCGCTCGCCGACCAGGCGGCCGCGGGCCGGTGGTTCGCCGCCGAGTATCCGGTGCTCATCGCCGCCGTCCACGCGGCCGCCACGACCGGGTTCGACTCGCTCGCCTGGCAGATCGCCTGGACGCTCACGAACTTCTTCCAGCGGCAGGGCCGCCACCACGACTGGATCGCCACCCAGCGGGTCGCGCTCGCGGCGGCGCACCGCTGCGGCGACCGGCACGGCGAGGCACACCTGCAGCGGGTCCTGGGCCGCGGCCACCTCGCGCTGGCCAACTACGACGACGCGCACGCCGCCCTCACCGCGTCGCTGGAGCTGTTCCGTGGGCTCGACGACCCCGTCGGCCGGGCCGCGACCCACCTGAACCTCGGCGAGGTGCACGAGGCGCAGGGCGACAACGCGGCGGCGCTCGACCACGCCGAGCATGCCCTCGCGCTGTACCGCACGACCGACCGGCCCTCGAGCCTCGCCTACGCGTTGAACGCGTCCGCCTGGTACCACATCGAGCTCGGCGACCCGGGCCAGGCGGTCGGGCACTGCCGGCAGGCGCTCGCCCTGCAGCAGAAGATCGACGACCGGCACGGGCAGGCCGCGACCCTGGACACGCTCGCCTACGCCCACCACCGGATGGGCGCGTTCGCCGACGCGATCGCCTGCTACCGCCGCGCCGTCGCCCTCACCCACGCCCTCGCCGACAGCCCCAACGAGGCGGGCATCGGCGACCGGCTCGGCGACGCCCTCTTCGACGCCGGCGATCTGCCGGCCGCACAGGCCGAGTGGCGCAAGGCGATGAAGATCTACGACGAGCTGACCCACCCGGCGGCCGACAAGATCCGCGCCAAGCTGGCCGCGCGGCTGCCCCAGGGGGTGACCGGATGACGACGCACCACCGCGCGCCGCGGCGGCTCACCCTGGTCGCGGCCGTCTCGACGCTGCTGGCCGCGCTGCCGGTCGGCACGCTCTTCAACAACGCCACCTGGGCGCTGCGCGCCGCCCTCGTCGTGGCCGCGATGTGCGCCGCCGGGCTGCTCGTGCGCAGCGTCCGCGCGCCGTCCTGGGCGCCGGCCCCGGCCATGGCGCTCGCCGGCCTGCTCGTCCTGACCTGGTCGTTCCGCAGCGGCCACGAGTACGCGGGGATCCTCCCCGCACCGGGCACCTTCGCCCACTTCCGTGACCTGCTGCGGACCGCCGCCGACGACCTGGCCAGGTTCGCGCCGCCGGTCACCGACCGCGAAGGCCTCATGTTCCTGGCGGTCCTCGGCGTCGCCGCCGTCGCGCTCCTCGTCGACCAGCTCGCGGTCGTGCAGCGCCGGCCCGCCCTCGCCGGGCTGCCGATGCTGGCCGTCTACGCCGTGCCGGTCACCGCGAGCAGCGCGAGCACCAGCTGGCTGCCGTTCGTCCTCGGCGCCGCGGGCTTCCTGTGGCTGCTCGGCACCGACAGCCTCGACCGGGTCGACGGGTTCGGGCGCCGGCTCGGCAGCGCCGGCCCGCGGACGCCGTCGCCGCTCGCCGCGGCCGGGCGCCGGCTCGGCGCCGCCGGGGTCGGCCTCGCCGTCCTCGTGCCGCTGGTCCCCTTCGCGCTGCCCGGCATCGGCCTCGACCGGCTCGGTGGCGCCGGCGACCCCGGCGGCGGCGAGGTCGACATGGTCGCCGCGTTCGCCGCGCGGCTGCGGCAGGGCCCCACGTCCGACCTGGTGCGGGTGACCGGTGCGACCGACCCCGACCCGTACTACCTGCGCCTCGGCGTCCTGGAGCAGCTGACCCGGCAGGGCTTCACCGCCCGCCCGCCCGGCGGCACCGGCCGGCTCACCGGACCCGCCTGGGGCGCGTCGGTCCGCAGCACCGCCTACCGGGCCGACATCGAGATCGTCAGCGGTCTCGGCGATGGTCTGCTGCCGGTGTACGCCTGGCCGACGAGCATCACCGGCGCGGGCGCCGGCTGGCGCTTCGACGGGCGGACCGGCGTCGTGCACGCCGAGCGGCGGGCCGCCCCCGGGCTGCGGTACACGGTCGGCTACGTGCGGCCCGACGTCACGCCCGGCGACCTGCGCGGGGCCGCCCCGGTCGACCCCGGCGACCCGGCGTTCAAGGACACCCTCGCCGTGCCCGACGACCCGGCCGTCCGGTCCATCGTGGAGCGGCTGGTCCAGGGCCGGGCGACGCCGTACGACCGGCTCGACGCGATCCACGCGTTCTTCGCGCCGTTCACCTATGACACGCGGGTGGACGCGGACCTCGACCTGGCCGGGTTCCTGCGGACCAGGCGCGGGTTCTGCGTCCAGTACGCCGCCGCGTTCGGCTGGCTGCTGCGCGCCGCGGGGATCCCGTCGCGGGTCGTGATCGGCTTCGCCCGCGGCACCCGCAACGGCGGCACGACCACGATGACCAACCGCGACCTGCACGCCTGGACCGAGGCCTACTTCCCCGGCTTCGGCTGGCTGCCGTTCGACGCGACCCCGGCGGGGGCGATCGCCGGCTCGGCGTCCACCGCGTACCTGCCCGGCCCGGACGCCACCGCCACCCCCACCGCCGCTGCCACCGACGGGCGGCCGGGCGGCGCCGTGGCCCGCCCCACCGCGTCCGCGGCGCCCGCTCCGACCGCCGCTGCGGAGCCGCCGGCGCCCGCTCCGGAGGCTTCCGGCCCGGCGACGGCGGTCGTCCTGTGGGTGCTCGGCGGCGCGATCGCCGTGCTGCTCCTGCTCGTCCCGGCGGCGCTGCGCGGGCGGGTCCGGCGGGCGCGGCTGGCCCGCGCGTCGGCCGCGACGCCGGGCGAGGAGGCCGCGAGGGCGCGCGCCCACCACGCCTGGGACGAGCTGATCGACACGATGCTCGACTACCGGGTGCCCGTCCACGACGGCGAGTCCCCGCGCGCCACCGTCGCCCGCCTCGTCGTCGACGGCCGGCTCCGCGTCGAGACCCGCGCCGGTGTCCGGCTGCTCAACGAGGTCGAGGAGCACGCCCGGTACGCCCGCCGCCCCCTGCCCACCCCCGAGCTGCGCGCCGCGCTGGGTGCAGTCCGCGCCGACCTGGCCGGGCACGCCACCGCCGCGACCCGGGTGCGGGCGGTCCTGCTGCCACCGTCCCTGCTCCGCCGCCGCCCGACCAGCGCCGCAACCGCGCGGTCGTCGCCCCGGACGCCGCCACACTGACCGCCGCACCGACTGCAAGCCCCGCGCCCGGCCGATCGCGTGTCTCGGCCTGCGACAGCAACGGCGCCGACGAGACCGCCACCAAACCGCTGATGCGATCGCTCCGCAGGGAGCCCAGGCTGCTTCAGCCGCGCAGTCTCGAGGCGCCCCGCGGAGCGCAGGCTGCCGGCCCTCACCGGCGACGGACACCCGACGGCGCCCCGCGACCGATGGCCGTCCCGGCGGCGCCCCCGCCCGACGGAGTCGTCGTGGCAGCTACGGCGGCGGGTGGGGGCGTCGTAGCGGCGGGCGTGAGGCGCGGCGGTGGCACGAGCAGCGGCAGCGGCGCCAGCAGGCGCTCGGGCGGGGTGAGCCGGCCGCCGCCGGTGCGCGGCGGCGCGGGCGTCGGTCAGGTGCCGCAGCGCGACCGTGACCACCCACGCGCGCAGCCGGGCCGGCTCACGCGCCACCACCGGCCCCGCCGCCAGGCCGGTCATCGCGTCCCGGACGATGTCGTCGACGTCCAGGTCCCGGTCGGCGGCCCGGCCCACCACGCAGTACACCAGCGGCAGGAACCGTGCGGCCAGCTCCCGCATCGCAGCCCGGTCCCCGTCACGGGCCGCCGCCGCGAGCTCGTCGTCGTGTCGTGCCGCTGTGTCCACCGCCTGCTCCCGGTCCGTCGCGCGCTGCCACGGGCGCCCGCGGACGCCCCCTTCGCGGAGTTGGTGACGTTCGCCCACACGTACAACAGCTATGACCTGCACGGTGGCTCCGAAGGCCTGGCCGAGGTGGTCGCCCCGGCGCGCCGCGACTGGGAGCGCACCGGCGGCCTGCCCGGCGACCTCGACGTGCTGCGCGCGTGCCTGTTCTTCCAGCAGCGGTCGCACTACTGGGATGGCGGCTCGTGGGACTTCGGGACCGACCGGTTCGTCGTCGCGCTCCTCGCCCGCATCCGCGAGCTGTCCGGCGGCACCGTGCCGCACCGTTCCGTGAAAGACCCGGGCTGAGCGACGGCCTTACGCGGCCTGCCGCTTGCGGAGCGCGGCGACGGCCTTGTCGGCGTGCACGTCCATCCGGATCTCGCTCTTGATGACCTCGAGGATCGTGCGGTCGGTGTCGATGACGAAGGTGATGCGCTTCGTCGCGGTGAGGCCGAGCGGGCCGCGTCCGACGCCGAACAGGGCCCGCACGACGCCGTCGCGGTCCGACAGCAGCGGATAGCCGAGGCTGTGCTTCTTCGCGAACTCCGCCTGCCGCTCGACCTCGTCGCCGCTGATCCCGACCGGGTGCCCGCCGACGGCCTTGAGCTCGGTGTACACGTCGCGGAAGTGGCACGCCTCGGCGGTGCAGCCGGCGGTCAGCGCCGCCGGGTAGAAGAACAGCACCACCGGCCCGTCCGCGAGCAGGCCAGTGAGCGACCGGGTCACCCCCTGCTCGTCCGCGAGCTCGAAGTCCTCGACGACGTCCCCGACGTTCATGCCGACCATTCCCCTCATTCAAGATCCTCGCTCATCCTGTTCGCCGCGCGAGGCGGGCGCAACCGGCGGCTCCCGGAAAGATGCCACACCCGCGGCGGCGGGCCGGCGGGCGGCCACCGCGCGGCTACGGTCCGGACGTGACCCGATCCCAGTGGACGCGACGGATACGGCAGGCCGACCCGCGCCACGGCGCGCTGCTCGTCCTGTCCGTCGCCGCCGTGACCGCGTTCGCTGTGCTCATCACGTTACTGGTGCCGCCGGCGCCCACTGCGTACGGTGCCGGAATCGCCCTCACCGGGCCGGCCGTCCGGCCCGACGAGAACCCGCTGTTCGCGATCCAGGAGGTCCTGGCCCAGCAGTCGGCGGCGCTGCTGCGCGGCGACCGCGACGGCTACCTGCGGGCGATCGCCGCCGACGACGCGCCGCTTCGGGAGCAGGCCGGCCGGCGGTTCGACTCGCTCACGGCGCTGCGCGTGCGGCGCTGGACGATGGAGACCGCCGACCTGCCGTCCCGCAACGACGACACGTGGCGGGTGCCGGTCGACGTCGGCTACTGCTTCGCCGACGACGACTGCACGCCCGTGCGGCTGCGCGTCGCCACGAAGTGGTCGGTGGCGCACGGCCGGCTGCGGCTCTCCGGGTACGAGCAGACCCACCGCCCCTGGGACGCGACGGCCCTCGCAGTCAAGGAGGGCGGCCGGGTCACCGTCGCCGGACCGGCCGGCGACGCCGCGGGTGACCCGGTGGTGCTGGACCGGGTGCTGCGCGCGGCGGAGGCGGCCACCGTCACCGACGACCGCTTCGCCGCCTCGTTCGACGGCCCGCCGAAGCGGTATTTCGTCTACGTCGCGGGCGAGGAGCAGTGGAAGGACTGGTACGCGGGCGGCGCCGCCAACGCCGGTGCCTACACGATCCCGCTGCAGCCCGGCGCGGCCGACGTCGTCGTCGACCACAAGACGATGACCGACTCGTGGCTGCCCACCCTGATCACCCATGAGTTCGCCCATGTCGTGACCCTCGGCGGGACCGCACCGCCCGGCCCCGCGTGGTGGCTGACCGAGGGCGTCGCCGCGTACATCGCCAACGGTGAGGGCGGCGAGCTGCGCAACGACCTGCCGTCGGTCCGCCGGTACCTGGCGGACGGCAAGTGGGACGGCTCGCTGGTCCTCACCCGCCCGCCGGCGGACGCCACGTTCGACGAGACCGCCGCCCGCTACGGCATCGCCCTGCTCGCCGTCACCTACCTCGCCCAGCGCTATGGCGAGGCGAAGATGCTGGCCTTCTTCACGGAGGTCGTCCGCAAGCGCCGCACCGTCGACACCGCCGCCCAGTCGGTGTTCGGCACCCCCTGGCAGACCGTGTCCACCGACGCCACCGCCTCCGTCCGCGCCGCAGCGAACTGAAGGGACATCGCCATGCGACCCGTCGCACCCGCGCTCCTGCTCACCGTGACCGCGCTCGCCGCCTGCTCAGGCACCGCCACCCCCGCACCAGCCCCATCGCGGACGACCGCCGCCGCCACCTCCAGCGCGACGGCAGCGGCGGTGGCGTCGCCCGTCGCCGGCTGCGAGTTCTATCAGGCGGCCGACGCGAAGGCCGTGCTCGGCGACGAGCTCAAGCCCGCGCCGAAGTTCACCGACAACGAGCCCGGCAAGACCGACACGAAGTTCACGTCGTGCGTGTACTGGACGGCCGACGACCAGCGTTACGCCAACGTCGGCTACCGCCGCGCCCTCACGCCGACCGGCGCCGCCGACAACCGCTCCCAGTTCACCCGGCAGCGCACCGCCGACGCCGTCACCGTCGCGGGCGTCGGCGGCGACGCGTACTGGGACACCCCCAACGGCCAGATCCTCGTCCTGGCTGCCGGCGACGCCCTGCTCGTCATCTCCACCGGCGTCAAGGACGCACCGAAGGCCGGCCGGAGCCGGTCCGACACGGAGAAGCTCGCCAGGCTCGTCGTCGCCCACCTGCCCGGGTAGCTGTCAGGGGCCTGTCAGGGGCCTGTCAGGGGCACAGGGCGAGCTTCCCGGTCGTGGCGCGGGACTGGAGGGCCGCGAGGACCTCCGGGCCGTCGGCCAGCGGGTGCACGGCCGGGGTGCCGGGGGTCAGGACGCCTGCCGCGCGGAGTGCGGTGAGCTCGGTGAGCAGCGCCGCGTACAGGTCGGGTGCGGTGTCGATGAGGACGCCGAGGTGCAGGCCGATGACGTGGACGGGGTGGGTGAAGTTCAGCTCGCGGTTGCTGACCGTGGCGTCGCCGCCGGCCACGCCGTAGACGACGACCCGGCCGGTGACCCGGCGGGCCGCGGCGAGGGCGGCGCGGAACGACGCGCCGCCGGCCGACTCCAGCACCAGGTCGGCGCCGCGGCCGGCGGTGAGCCGCAGCGTGCCGGCGGCGACGTCGGCGGTCCGGGCGTCGAGGACGTGCGCCGCGCCCAGCCCCCGCACCAGGTCGTGCTTGCCGGCGGAGGCGGCGGCGATGACCGTCGCGCCGTAGTGGACGGCGAGACGCGTCGCTGCCTGGCCGACGGCGCCCGCGGCGGCCGTGATCAGCACGGTCTCGCCCGCGGTGACGCGGCCGAGGGGGCGCAGCGCGGCGAGGGCGGTGGCCCAGTTGAGCACGAGCCCGAGGGCCTGCTCGTCGGTCCAGCCGGCCGGCACGGGCGTCAGCGCGGCCGCGTTCAGCAGCATGTACTCGGCGAAGGCGCCGGCGCCCGTACCGGCGACGCGATCGCCGACATGGACGGCGGTGACGTGCGGTCCGACGGCGACGACCTCACCAGCCGCCTCGAGCCCGGCGACGAACGGTGCCGCCGGGCCGCCCTCGTAGGTGCCGTGGGACCGCATGACGTCGGCGTAGTTGACGCCCGCCGCGCCGACGCGGATCAGGACCTCGCCGGGGCCCGGGACGGGCACGGGGGCGTCGGTGACGAGCCGGAGGCCGGCCGGGCCGTGCAGGGAGGTCTGGAGAAGCGCTCGCATGGCGCGACCGTAGAACCCTCACGGTTGCGTGAGGGTCAAGCCCGCCCGCAGGTATGCGACGAGCGCGTCGTGGTTGCGGGTCAGGCTGTGGATGCGGCGTTCGAGCAGGTCGGCCTGCCGGGCGACCTCCTTCAGGAGGTACGCGCACGGGCGGGTGGGCATGGTCTCGGACGGCCCATCGAGGTAGGGCAGCACCTCGCGGATGATCCGCACCGGCAGGCCGCTGTCGATGAGCGCCCTGATCTGCAGCACGGCGTCGACGGCGTCCTCGGCGAAGTCGCGGTAGCCGTTGCTGCGGCGGTCGGGCCGCAGCAGGCCCTCGTCCTCGTAGTGCCGCAGCGCGCGGACGCTCACCCCGGTCCGCCGCGACAGCTCCCCGATCTTCATTCCTCGAACATAACGCTCCGCAGGTAGGCCAGGCCGTCGAGCGCCAGGCGGTCCTGGGTCTCGGCGAGGGGGCGCCAGATCGAGGCGGCGGTCGCGATCGTCGCGTTCTGCGCGGTGAACGACTCGATGCACAGCGCGCCTGTGTAGCCGGCCTTGTCCAGCGCCGCCAGGAAGCGCGGCCAGTCGAGGTGGTCGCTGCCCGGCGCGCCCCGGTCGGTGCCGCTGACCTGGACGTGCTTGATGTGCGGGCCGGCGACCGCCACGGCCGCATAGGGATCACGTTCTTCGATGTTCATGTGGTACGTGTCGAGCATGATCCCCACGTTGGCCGGCAGGCCTTCGATCAGCTCGACGGTCTGCTCCATCGTGTTGACGACGCTCGTCTCGTAGCGGTTCAGGGCCTCGACGCCGATGGTGACGCCGAGCTCCCCTGCGTGCTCGGCGACGGGCGCGAGTCCTTCCCGGAAGTCCCGGTAGCAGGCCTGCCGCTCCGGCGGGGTCATCCGCCAGGTGCGGCCGACGGCGGCGTAGACGGGCCCGCCGACGCAGGGCGCGCCGACGGCCGCCGCCGCGTCGACGCAGGCCCGCAGGTAGGCCCGGGTCGACGCGACGGTGGCGTCGTCGGTGCAGACCAGGTCGCGGCCGGGCGGCGTGACCGCGCAGACCCCGGCGGCGCGCAGGCCGTGCGCGGCGAGAAGGTCGCTCGTGCGCGCCGGGTCCCAGTCACCGACCTGCTCGATCGGCAGCTCGACCGCGTCGAAGCCCCATTCGGCGAGGCGTGGCACGAGCGCCGCGAGGGCGGCGTCGTCGACGGGCGAGGACCAGATCCAGGGGTTGGCACCGATGGCGCGCACGAGCGGCTCCTTCTACTTCCAGCGTTGGGGGTAGCCGGGCAGGTCGGTGCAGCCGCACATGGCGTAGTGCAGCGGCGGCATGTTGGCGTCGACGTACTTGTCGAGGTTGTCCTGCGTGATCGTCGGCTGCGGCAGCTTCCACGGGCTGGACACCTGCTCGCCGTTGAGAATCTTCAGTGCGGCGATGATCGGGGTGCGCCACTGGTAGGTCGGGTAGGTCGGCGCGATCGCGGTCAGCTTCTTGTCCTTCCACAGCTTCAGGAAGTCCAGCTGGTCCTCACCGTTGATCGGCGGGACGGGCTTACCGGCATCCTGGAACGCCTCGACCGCGGCGACAGCGGTCGCGCCGGCGTCCATCCAGATACCGTCGATCGTGCCGTACCGCTGAATGTAGTCGTTGACGATCTTCTTCGTCTTCGCCGGGTCACCATCGGTGAACTCCACACCGACCACGTTGACCTTCGCCTTGTCGAACTGCACCTTCGCCGCCGACCAGCGAGTCTCCAGGACATCGACACCAGGCAGGATCCGCAACGCGAGAACCTTACCGCCGGGCTTGACCTTCTCCGACAGGAACGACGCACCGACGTGACCGAACCCGTACCCGCCGATCGGGTTGATGAACGTGACCGGACACTTCGTGTCCACACCACGGTCGAACACGATGACCGGCAGACCCTTCGCGCACGCCGCCTCCACCGCCGGAGTCAGCGTCGCGGTGGTGTTCGGCGACACGATCAGCGCGTCACAGCCCTTGCCCAGCAGGTCGTTGATATCCGCGATCTGCTTGCTGTCCTTACCCTCCGCGTCGACGTGCACAAACTCCTTGATCAGGCTCTTCTGCTTCTCGACCTCGGCCTGCATCACCTTGAACCCGACCTGCCGCCACGGATTGTTCAACGCAGCATTGGAGAAGCACACCTTGTACGGGCCGGCCTTCTTGTACTTGGCCGTGTCGACCAGCTTCGGGTTCAGCACCTGCTCCCACGGCTTGTCAGCGGGGCCAGTCGCAGTCGCCTGCAACAACGACAACTCATTGTCATAGTCAGCCTGGACGAAGAACTTCGACTGCTCACCAGTCCCCGACCCGGCAGCCGCGGTCGACGACGCGGCGCCGGACGCGGACGTGGTGGGCTCGTCAGTGGCACAACCGGTCAGAATCAGCAACGCAGCGCTCATCGCCGCGACGACGGACGTGGATCGTCTCACGTGTTCTCCTATGGATGGGGTGTGGGGTGTGTGCCTCAGCGGCGGCGCAGTGATCCGACTGCGACGGCGATGAGGATGATCAGGCCCTGGACGGTTGACCTGAGGGCGCCGGAGACGCCGTAGAAGTTGAGCAGCGCGAAGAGCGTCTCGAGGGTCAGTGCGCCGAGCATGGCGCCGGTCACGGACCCGCGGCCGCCGCCGAGGACGACCCCGCCGAGGACGACGGCGGTGATCGCGCCGAACTCGAGGCCGGCGCCGGCCTGGAACGACACGCCGCTGTAGCCGCCGAGCAGGATCGCGGCGACGGTGGCGAAGACGCCGCTGAGCACGAACGCGATGGTCTTGGTGCGCCACACCCGGACGCCGGTGAGCTCGGCGGTGCGCGGGTTGCCGCCGACGGCGACGAGGGTGCGGCCGAAGTCGGAGCGGGTGACGGCGACCGCGACGGCGGCCACGCCGAGGAGGATGAGCAGCGCGTAGGGCACCCGGCCGAGCAGCGGCACGTCCTCGAACGCACGCCGGCCGAAGCGCCGGAACTCCTCGGACAGGCCGCCCTTGGGTGCGCCGTCGGACCACAGGTAGACGGCGCCGACGAGGATCAGGTACATGCCGAGGGTCGTGATGAACGACGGGACCTTCAGCAGCGTGGTGACGAGACCGTTGACGAGCCCGACCACGACGCCGAAGGCGAGCACGACGAGCACCACCGGCCACGTCCGGGACGGGTCGCTGTCGATGAGCCGGGCCGCGACGACGACCTGAGCGGTGACGAGCGAGCCGACGGACAGGTCGAACTCGCCGGAGACGATGACGAAGTACTGCCCGGCGGCGAGCAGGATGATGGGCGCGGACCGGCCGATGAACGACAGCAGCGACGCCGGGGCGAAGAAGTCGGGCTGCCGGATGGCGACGAGCACCAGCAGGATCGCGAGGATCCCGATGATCGGCGCGATCCCGCCGGGGCGCAGCAGGTTGGCCTTCTGCTTCTCCAACACGGTGGCCGTCATGCTGCCGCCTTCCGGGACGTGGTGCGGCGGCGGTGCATCCGCCGGGCGTAGACGGCCACCGCCGCGATGATGATCACGCCGCGGATGACCTGCTTGAAGAACGCGTCGACCTCGAGCTGGTTGAAGATGCTGTCGATGCTGGCCAGCAGCAGCACGCCGCCGACGGTGCCGAGGACCCCGCCGCGGCCGCCGGCGAGGGCGGTGCCGCCGAGCACGACGGCGGCGATCGACTCCAGGTCGTAGAGGCCCTCGACGCCGACGCGGGGCGCGCCGGAGCCGAGCCGACTGGCGAGGTAGATCCCGGCGAGGCCGGAGCACAGCGCGCACAGCACGTGGGCGACGATGAGGATGCGGTCGTTGCGGACGCCGGAGAGCCGGGCCACGTCGGGGTCGCCGCCGACGGCGATGAGGTGGTGGCCGAAGCGGGTGTTGCGCACCGCGAACCAGGCCGCGGCGGCGACGGCGAGCAGCAGCAGGAACGCGACCGGCACGGGCCCGATCCGCTGGTAGCCGAGGCTCTGCACGAACGCGGGCGCGGTCTTGCCCGCCGGGCCGTCGTAGCCGTTGTCGAGGTACCCCTTGAGCAGCAGCCCGACGCCGACGGTGGCGATGAACGCGTTGATCCGCAGCTTCGTCACCAGCAGCCCGTTGAGCAGCCCGATGGCGGCGGCGACGAGCAGCACGAGGCCGAGCGCCGGCAGGATGTTGCCGTCGCTTCCCGCCATCGTCTCGGCCGCGACGAGCGTGCTGATGCTGATCACGTACGCGACGGACAGGTCGAGCGAGCCGGCCAGGATCACGATGGTCTGGCCGACGGCGACGAGCCCGAGGCCGGTCGCGACGTGCAGCAGACTGACCACTGTGGACTGGTTGAACAGCGACCCGCCGTCGATCGCGACGACGATCCAGCCGATCACGAGCGTCAGCGCGAGGGCGATGTAGACCCCGCGGGCGGGGCCGGCGGCGGACACCTTGAGTTTGATCGTGGGGGCTTTCGCCGGTACCGGCGGAGCGACGGTCACGCAGTCACCTCTTCAACGGTCAACGCGCCGGTGGCGAGCCCGACGACGTCCTCTTCACTGGCGCCGGCGGGCAGCTCCCCGGCGATGGCGCCGTCGCGCATGACGACGATCCGGTCGCTCATGCCGAGCAGCTCGGGCAGCTCGGAGGAGATCATCAGCACGGCGGCGCCGTCGCGGGCGAGCTGGCGGACGAGATCGTGGATGGCGGACTTGGCACCGACGTCGATGCCGCGGGTCGGCTCGTCGAAGAGCAGGATCTTCGGCCCGAGCGCGAGCCAGCGGGCGAGGACGACCTTCTGCTGGTTGCCGCCGGACAGGAAGCGGATCTCCTGATCCTCGCCGGCGGCGTGGACCTCGACGGCGGCGAGCAGGTCGCGCACCTTGACGGTGCGGTCGGTCCGGCCGCGCCAGCTGGGGAAGACGGCGCGGCCGGCGAGCAGGGCGTTGTCGAGCACCGACTGGCCGGCGACGATGCCTTCGCCCTTGCGGTCCTCGGTCACGTACGCGATGCCGGCCCGGATCGCCGCGCGGGGCGAGCGCAGCTGGACCCGCGTGCCGTCGAGCTCGACGGTGCCGGCGGTGAACGGGTCGGCGCCGAAGATCGCGCGGGCGAGCGCGGACCGGCCGGAGCCCTGCAGCCCGCCGATGCCGAGGATCTCCCCCGCGCGCAGCTCGACGTCGACGCCGCGCAGCTTGTGGTTAGCTCCACTGTGGACGGCGAGACGGACCGCGCCGAGGTCGCCGGGCTCGGCCCGCGGCGGGTAGTAGCTGGCCAGGTCCCGGCCGACCATGTGCTTGACGAGCTGGTCGCCGGTCGTGTCGCGGGTGGCGAGGGTGGTGACCCGGCGGCCGTCCTTGAGGACGGTGATCCGGTCGGACAGGTCGAAGACCTCGGTGAGGCGGTGCGACACGTACAGCAGGCCGATGCCGCGCTCCTGCAGCCGGCGGACGAGGGCGTAGAGCAGCTCGACCTCGTGGTCGGCGAGGGCGGCGGTCGGCTCGTCCATGATGAGCAGGCGCGCGTCGAGGGCGAGCGCCTTGACGATCTCGACGACCTGCTGCTGGGCGACGCCGAGCCGGCCGACCTTCACGCCCGGGTCGAAGGACGTCTCGCCGGCGGCGGCGAGCAGCTCCGCGGTCCGCGCGTGCATGGCCTTGCGGTCGACCAGGCCCAACAGTCGACCAGGCCGGACCGGCTCGTGGCCGAGGAAGACGTTCTCGGCGACGGTGCGCTCGGGCAGCAGGTTGAACTCCTGGTGGATGATCCCGATGCCGGCGGCCTGCGCGTCGCGTGGCCCGCGGAAGGTCACGGCGCGGCCGTCGAGCTCGATCGTGCCGCCGTCGGGCGTGTACACCCCGGAGATGATCTTCATGAGGGTCGACTTGCCGGCGCCGTTCTCACCGACGACGGCGTGCACCTCGCCCGCGCGCACGTCGATGTCCACATCGGACAGCACGCGGACGCCGAGGAAGGACTTGCCGATCCCGCCGAGCCGGAGCAGCGGGGGACTTTCGGACATCGCAAACCCCTAACTGACCGTAACCATCGAAGACGGCCGTGATTGCGGTCGAGCATCGGTGGAGCACGTAGCGTGGGGACTTTCGCCTTTGAAGTCCAGAACTTTTGCTGGTTTCGACTAAAGGTCGCGAAGAGCAGACTAAATGTTTCGATGTTCGGCCGCAACGGCGCAACGCCACCGAAACAAACCCGTTGCCTCACCTCCACCGATCGACCGATGTCGGCCTGCCCAACGGAGGAGGGTGCAGAGAGCGCTTCCCCGCCCGCCGGCTCACGATACGGCGCTTGAGCTGCTGGTACGGGCCAAAATATCGGACTTCCGAGGATGACTCCAGCCCACTCGGTGTCGCAGCCACAGCTCGGGAACCCCCAGCGTGACTGTCCGTCGCGATGTCACCGAATCGCTGCCGGAAAACTTGTTATGCCCATTCGCGCAATGGACCGCTCTGCGACGGGATCTTGACACCATCGCCTTCCGTCGCCACTGTGATGGGCCGATGCACGATCTGCGCATTCATGACAGCGATTGTGGGACCTGACATGCACGGCGGACCGGCGCCCCGGCTGCGGAAGCCGTCATCTGTACCGCCCCTGACCTTCCGGGGCGACTATGCGCCGCTGGTCATCGCCGCGCAGGCCGGCAGCAGGGACGCGCGTGACGAGTTGATCTCGGCGTGCCTGCCGCTGCTGTACAACATCGTCGGCCGGGCCGTGAGCAGCCCCGCCGACGTGGACGATGTCGTGCAGGAGACATTGTTGCTGGTGCTGCGAGACCTGCCGGGCCTGCGCAGTCCTGAGAGCTTCCGGCCGTGGCTGGCCGCCGTGGCGATGCATCAGATCGGCCGGCACAGGGACCGCTGGCAGTCCGCGGCAGCGCGGACCACTGCGATCGAGGAGGCGGCCGACGTCGCGGACAGCGCGGCGGACATCGAGCGCACGACAGTGCTGCACATGCAGCTCGCCGAGCAGCGACGCCGGTTGTCCGAGGCGAGCCGATGGCTGGATCCGGACGACCGGACACTGCTGTCGTTGTGGTGGCAGGAGACGGCGGAACTCATGAGCCGCGCCGAGGTGGCCGAAGCCATGGGGGTGAACGTCGCGCACGCCGGTGTCCGTCTGCAGCGGATGCGCGAGCAGCTGGAGCGGTGCCGGGGAATCGTCAGCGCCCTGTCCGCCGAGCCTCGCTGCGCCCGCCTGGACACCGTCGTGTCCGAATGGGACGGGCAGCCGTCGACCGTCTGGCGCAAACGGATCGCCCGGCACATCCGCGACTGCGCCGTCTGCACCGCGACCACGGCAGACCTGATCAGGATCGACAAGATCATCACGGCCCTCGCCGTGCTTCCCGTCCCGGCCACGCTCATCGCCGCTCTCATGGCCAAAGGCCTGCTTCCGGCGGCCGCCACGGGCGCGGCGGGCTCGTTCGCGCACGCCGCCTCCGGCGCCGCGCACTTCTCACTGACCGGCAAGGTCGCGGCTGCCGTAGCGGCACATCCCATCGTCTCCCTCGTCGCGGGCACGGTCATCGTGGCCGGTGTCGTCATCACGCCGATCGCGGTGTCCACGCCACCGGCGGAACCCGCGCCCACCCGCGTCGCGGTGCCACCGCCCACACCGCCGCGACCACCGGCCACCACCGGATCCACGACCAAAGGACCGGCACCGGTCACCCGCGAGCCCACCGCATCCTCGACACCGGGGCCAAGCCCTTCGGGAACCACGCCGATCACCGGGCGGACGTGGACGCTGACCGCGGAGCACAGCGGCAAGCTCATGGACGTCGAGGCGCATTCCGACACCGATCGGACCCCGGTCATTCAATGGCCCGGGACCGGCGCCGACAACCAGCGGTGGCAGGTCATCGACGCCGGCGGTGGCACCGTCACGATCAAAGCCGTCCACTCCGGCAAGTGCCTGGACGTCGCCGCCCGCTCCACCACCGCAGGGGCGTACCTGCAGCAGTACCGGTGCAACGACGACGACAACCAGCGATTCACCATCACACCGGTGCCTGTCGCGACGCCGGCACCGTCCCCGACGGCGACCGCGGGCGTCTACATCATCAGGAACGTCCTGAGTGGACTGTGCGTCGACGTCTTCGGCAACGCGGCGACCGACGGCACGCGGCTGGTCCAATGGACCTGTCAGGGCAGCACCAACCAGCAGTGGCGATTCACGCAGGTGTGATCGGCGTCCCGGCTCCTTCTACTTCCAGCGCTGGGGGTAGCCGGGCAGGTCGGTGCAGCCGCACATGGCGTAGTGCAGCGGCGGCATGTTGGCGTCGACGTACTTGTCGAGGTTGTCCTGCGTGATCGTCGGCTGCGGCAGCTTCCACGGGCTGGACACCTGCTCGCCGTTGAGAATCTTCAGTGCGGCGATGATCGGGGTGCGCCACTGGTAGGTCGGGTAGGTCGGCGCGATCGCGGTCAGCTTCTTGTCCTTCCACAGCTTCAGGAAGTCCAGCTGGTCCTCACCGTTGATCGGCGGGACGGGCTTACCGGCATCCTGGAACGCCTCGACCGCGGCGACAGCGGTCGCGCCGGCGTCCATCCAGATACCGTCGATCGTGCCGTACCGCTGAATGTAGTCGTTGACGATCTTCTTCGTCTTCGCCGGGTCACCATCGGTGAACTCCACACCGACCACGTTGACCTTCGCCTTGTCGAACTGCACCTTCGCCGCCGACCAGCGAGTCTCCAGGACATCGACACCAGGCAGGATCCGCAACGCGAGAACCTTACCGCCGGGCTTGACCTTCTCCGACAGGAACGACGCACCGACGTGACCGAACCCGTACCCGCCGATCGGGTTGATGAACGTGACCGGACACTTCGTGTCCACACCACGGTCGAACACGATGACCGGCAGACCCTTCGCGCACGCCGCCTCCACCGCCGGAGTCAGCGTCGCGGTGGTGTTCGGCGACACGATCAGCGCGTCACAGCCCTTGCCCAGCAGGTCGTTGATATCCGCGATCTGCTTGCTGTCCTTACCCTCCGCGTCGACGTGCACAAACTCCTTGATCAGGCTCTTCTGCTTCTCGACCTCGGCCTGCATCACCTTGAACCCGACCTGCCGCCACGGATTGTTCAACGCAGCATTGGAGAAGCACACCTTGTACGGGCCGGCCTTCTTGTACTTGGCCGTGTCGACCAGCTTCGGGTTCAGCACCTGCTCCCACGGCTTGTCAGCGGGGCCAGTCGCAGTGGCCTGCAACAACGACAACTCATTGTCATAGTCAGCCTGGACGAAGAACTTCGACTGCTCACCAGTCCCCGACCCGGCAGCCGCGGTCGACGACGCGGCGCCGGACGCGGACGTGGTGGGCTCATCGGTGGCACAACCGGTCAGAATCAGCAACGCAGCGCTCATCGCCGCGACGACGGACGTGGATCGTCTCACGTGTTCTCCAATGGAATGGGGTGCCTCGACAACACTTCGGAGCGTGAGCAGCGAGGTCGATGCCATGGCGATTTCTCCTAACGGTGTGTCACCTTCGGGCGCGACCGCGCCGGCGATCGCAACCCGAGCAGCACTCAAAGTAGGCACCAGACTTCACATCGCTAGATCTTCCGATGCCACACGCAGCACTTCTGCTGAGCGAGACAAAAGATCGTGTCCGCCACGTTAAAGGTCGGGGCGGCGGCTGGCAATGACGTAACACGATCAAGATGAAACAGCTACAAAACCGTGCCCCGGGCGCCGAAACGATCTGCGGAAAAAGCGTTATGAGCTGCCCACTTGTTGTCCGTATTGACTTCAAAAGGCTCGCCAGAGCAGGCTTGGCGCCGCGAGCCATGACAGAAGAGCCCCATCGATGTGACTCCTCGTCACGGCAGCTGACGCGTCTCCATCCAGTCGATGTCACTCTCCGTCGCGGCGGACGGCAGCCGACTCGACCGGATCACTCACACGTCACTCAACCCTGTCCACGGGTGGTGCTGTCGTGCGCCCATGGCCCGCATCGCGTTGTCCCGCCGAGAGGAAACGGCATGCGAAGAAGCACGTTGATCCTGGGCACCATCGTCGGCATGCTGCTGTCGATGGCGCTCGTCCAGCCCGCGTCGGCGGCGCCCGCCTTCCGCGCGCTGGTGTTCACCAAGACCGTCGGGTATCGACACGACTCGATCCCGGCCGGCATCCAGATGATCCAGCAGCAGGCCGCCGCCAACAACTTCGAGGCGGTGTTCAGCGAGGACTCCGCCGTCTTCACCCCGGCCAACCTCGCCACCTACGACGTCCTCGTCATGCTGCAGACGTCGGGCATGGTGTTCACGACCACGGCCCAGCGCTCGGCCGTCGAGGGCTACCTGGCCAGCGGCAAGGGCATCGTCGCCATCCACAACGCCACCGACATGGGCATCGACACCGAGTACCCGTGGTGGGACCAGACGGTCAACGCGGGCGCGCACATGCCCGAGCACTCCCCCGGCGTCCTGGCCGGCCAGGCCATCGTCGCCGACAAGTTCCACCCGTCCACGGCGGGCCTGCCGGACCGGTGGAACCGCAGCGAGGAGTGGTACAACTTCGACAAGAACCCGCGCGGCGACGTCCACGTGCTCGTCACCGCCGACGAGCGCACGTACAACCCGGGCTCCCGCGCCATGGGCAGCGACCACCCGATCTCCTGGTGCCGCAACACCTCCGGCGGCCGGGTGTGGACCACCGCCATGGGCCACGCCATCGAGTCCTACAGCGAGACGTTCTTCCGCAACCACGTCCTGGGCGGGATCCGGTGGGCGGCGGGCAACCTCGCGGGCGACTGCGGCGGCACCGTCTGGGGCAACTTCGAGAAGCGCACCCTCGACGACAACACCGCCGACCCGATGGCGCTCGCCGTCGCGCCCGACGGGCGGGTGCTCTACATCCAGCGCGCCGGGCAGGTGAAGATCTTCAAGCCCAGCACCAACAGCACCGTCACCGCCGGCACGCTGAGCGTCTACACCGGCGGCGAGGACGGCCTCACCGGCCTGGCGCTCGACCCGAACTTCGCCACCAACGGCTACGTGTACCTGTACCACTCGCCGGCCAGCAGCACCACGGACATCAACCGGGTCTCGCGGTACACGCTGAGCGGGGACACGCTGAACATGTCCAGCGGGGTCACGATCATCGACATCCCGGCCTACCGGGACCGCACGTTCCCCGAGCCCGGCCACACCGGCGGTTACATCGCCTTCGGCCCCGACGGGAACCTGTACATCGGTACCGGCGACGACACCCCGCCGAACCTGGACCCCAACTGGCAGGGCTACGCCCCGCTGGACTGGCGGTCCGGCAAGGCCAACCTGGACGCGGCCCGCACCGCCGGCAACACCAACGACCTGCGCGGCAAGCTGCTGCGCATCCGGCCCGCGGCGGCCGGCGGCTACACGATCCCGTCGGGCAACCTCTACCCGCAGGGCACCGCCCAGACCCGGGCCGAGGTCTACGCGATGGGCTTCCGCAACCCGTTCCGGTTCTCGATCGACCCGGCCAACGGCTGGGTCTACCTGGCCGACTACGGACCGGACCGCAACCCGCCCACCACCAACCGCGGCCCGGAAGGCCTGGTCGAGCTCAACGTCATCAAGGCGGCCGGCAACTACGGCTGGCCGTTCTGCCACGGTGACAACCAGCCCTACGCGCCGTACAACCCCGACACCGGCGTCGTCGGCGCCAAGTTCAACTGCGCCGCGCCGGTCAACAACTCGCCCAACAACACCGGCCTGGTCAACCTGAAGCCGATCGTCGCACCGAACATGTGGTACGGCTACCCGGCCTCGACCAACTTCCCGGAGCTCGGTGCCGGCGGCTCGGCGCCGATGGGCGGACCGGTCTACCGGTACAACGCCTCGAACCCGTCCACGACGAAGTTCCCGCAGTACTACGACGGCGTCCACTTCTTCTACGAGTGGGCCCGCAACTTCGTCAAGGAGGTCCACTTCGACGGCAACACGGCCGTCACCCGGACCAACACGTTCCTGCCCGGCGGCAACTTCAACAAGCCGATGGACATGGAGTTCGGCCCCGACGGCTCGCTGTACCTGCTCGAGTGGGGCTCCAACTTCGGCGGCGGCAACAACGACTCCGGCCTGTACCGCATCGACTACGTCCAAGGTGGACGGTCGCCGATCGCCAAGGCCTCCGCCAACGTGACCAACGGCAATGCCCCGCTGAGCGTGCAGTTCTCCAGCGCCGGCTCGATCGACCCCGACCCGGGCAACACGATCAGCTACCTGTGGACGTTCGGTGACGGCACCACGTCGACGGCGGCGAACCCCGCCAAGACGTACACCGCCAACGGCAACTACACCGCGCAGCTGAAGGTCACCGACAACACCGGCAAGACCGGCTTCGCCAACGTGCAGATCACCGTCGGCAACACCGCGCCGACCGTCACGGTCAGCACCCCGGTGAACGGCGGCATGCTCAACTTCGGCGACCAGGTGGCCTACACGGTGACCGTCACCGACCCCGGCGGCGCGGCGATCGACTGCTCCAAGGTGTACGTCAACCCGGCCCTCGGCCACGACGACCACCTGCACGAGACCACCGAGTACCCGGGCTGCTCCGGGACCATCTCCACCGACCTGCTCGGCGGGCACCCCGACGGCGCGAACCTGTTCTACGCCCTCATCGCCAAGTACACCGACAACGGCGGCGCGGGCGGCGCGGCCCCGCTGACCGGCTACGGCCAGGCCATCCTGCAACCGAAGCACAAGCAGGCGGAGTACTTCACCGCACAGTCCGGCATCCGGGTCATCGACCAGGCCGGCGCGGAGAGCACGAAGCGCATCGGCGACATTTCCAACAACGACTGGATTTCGTTCAACCCGATGAGCCTGCAGGGCATCACCAACGTCACCTACCGGGTCTCCTCGCCGACCGGCGGCGGCTCCATCGAGCTGCGCGCCGACTCGCCGACCGGCACCCTGCTGGCGACGACGACGGTCCCGAACACCACCGGGTGGGACAACTACCAGAACACCGCGACGGTCAACACCGCCGCGCTGTCCGGCACCCACACGCTCTACATGGTGTTCAAGAACAGCGCGAACAACGGCTTCGACCTCGACTCGTTCACCTTCGGCGGGGCCGGCGTGGGCACGCCCGGCACCGGCGGCGTGGCCGGGAAGACGTGGACGATGACGGCTCAGCACAGCGGCAAGAACGTCGACGTCAACGGCGTCTCCACCGCCGACGAGGCCCAGATCATCCAGTGGGCCCCGACCGGCGGCAACAACCAGAAGTGGCAGGCGGTCGACGCCGGTGGCGGCGCCGTCTACCTCAAGGCGGTGCACAGCGGCAAGTGCCTCGACGTGGTCGGGGGCTCCACCGCCGCGGGCGCCTTCCTGCAGCAGTTCACCTGCAACAACAGCAACAACCAGAAGTTCATCGTGACCCCGACCGGCACCTCCGGCGTGTACACGGTGAAGAACGTCCAAAGTGGACTCTGTGTGGACGTGAACGGCAACTCCGTCGACGACGGCGCCCGCCTGCTCCAGTGGACCTGCCACGGCGCAACCAACCAGCAGTGGAGGTTCACCCTGGCCTGACCCCTTCCGGTCCCGGCGCCGGCCCCCGCGATGACGCGGGGGCCGGCGTCGTGCCTTAACGGGGCATGAAAGAACCATGCAATTTATTGCGGTCGATGAAGTTGATGCGTACCGTGCGGGATCGGTAACCCACGGAAGGAGCTCAACTGTGTCGATGCGATGGTGTGCGGGCCGCCGGGCGCTGCTCGCCGGGGCGGGCGCCACGGCCCTGCTCGCGGCCTGCGGCTCCGAGCCTGCTTCCTCAGGGGCGGCGGCCGCCCCGGCAACGTCCGCCCCTCCCGCCGAGAGCACGGCGCCCGCGCCCGCGGCCAGCCTGGCGAGCACCGCCGAGATCCCGGTCGGCGGCGGGGAGGTCGTCGGCGACGTCCTGATCGTCCAGCCGGTCGCCGGCACGTTCAAGGCGTACAACGCGGCCTGCCCGCACAAGGGCGTGAAGGTCACGGCGCCGAAGGACGGCGTCGCCACCTGCCCCGCGCACAACTCGACGTTCGCGATCGCCGACGGCGCCCGGATGAGCGGGCCGGCGACCACCGGACTGAAGGAGATCGCCATCAAGGTCGACGCCGGCCGGATCACCCAGGCCTGACCGGCGGGACCCCAGTGATGTCGTTCTGGTCGTCGTCGGCGCCGGCCAGCACGGCAGTTACAGGTCCCGTTTCATGCCCTCGTGGCTGGCGACGAAGCCGAGCCGCTCGTAGAACCGGCGCGCGTCGGTGCGCCGCTTGTCGGTGGTCAGCTGCACCAGCGCACAGCCACGCTCACCGGCCCGCGTCACGACCCACGTCATGAGCTCCGCACCGAGCCCCTGCCCCCGCCGGTCGGCGCGGACCCGGACCGACTCGACGAGCGCCCGCTCCGCACCGTGCCTGCCCAGCCCCGGGATGTACGTCACCTGCAGCGCCGCCACGATCTCGCCGCCGTCGTCGGCGACGACCAGCTCGTTGCGCGGGTCGTCGGTCACGGCCGCGAACGCCCGCTCGTACACCTCGTCGACCGCCGCCGCCTCCCGGTCCTTGCCCAACACGTCGTCGCCCAGCAGCGCGACGATGGCGGGCAGGTCGTCGTGGACGGCTTCGCGGAACTGCACCCCGAAATCCTAGACGGGCGCCGGTACGATCCGTGCGGCAGAATCGGCAAGATCCTCCCTTCTCGCCCGCTGGAGCGGCCCCGTGTCTTCCCTCCTCGTCCGGGCGCGGGTCGCGACCGCCCTGCTGTTCCTGCTCTTCGGCGTCACGCTCGGCGTGTGGACGGTCCGCATCCCGGCGATCAAGCGGGACCTGGGGCTGGACGACGGGGCGCTGAGCGTGGCGCTGCTCGCGTTCGCCGCGGGGGCCATCACCGGCATGCAGGCCACGGGGCGGCTGGTGGACCGGTTCGGCAGCCGGCGGGTGATGCTGCCGGTCGCGGTCGCCGAGGGCCTGGTGCTCATCCTCCCCGCGTACGCGCCGGGGCTGGTGACCCTCGCCGCCGCGCTGTTCGTGTTCGGGGCGGTGCACGGCACGCTGAACATCGCCATGAACGCCAACGCGATCGACGTGCAACGGGCCTGGGGCACACCCATCATGTCCTCGTTCCACGCCGTGTACAGCATCGGCGGCTTCATCGGCGCGAGCGCCGGCGGGCTCTTCGCCCACGCCGGCGTCGGGCCGCGGACGACGTTCACCGCCGTCGCGGGCGTGACGGTGGCCCTCGCCGCCTGGTCCGCGTGGTGGGCGCTGCCCGACGGTTCTTGGACCTCGTCCCGCAGTTCGCCGGAAGAGGCTCGCGGGCCGGTCCGGGGCGTGCTGTTCCTCGGCGTCCTCGTCTGCTGCGCACTCGTCGGTGAGGGCGCCGCCGCCGACTGGAGCGCCGTCTACCTCCGCGACGACCTGCGCAGCTCGGCCGGGTTCGCGGCGGCCGCCTTCGCCGCGTTCTCCGTCGCGATGACGCTCACCCGCCTCGTCGGCGACCGGCTCACCGCCCGCTTCGGCCCCGTCACCGTGGTCCGCGCCAGCGGGCTGCTCGCGGCGGTCGGGCTCGGCGCGGCGCTGCTGATCGCCGAGCCGGTCGCGGGCGTCGCCGGGTTCGCCTGTCTGGGAGCGGGGATGGCGCTCATCGCGCCGCAGGTGTACTCGGCCGCGGGCGACCGCAACCCCGACGCCGCCGGCCGTGCCCTGGCCCGGGTCGTGGGCCTTGGCTACCTCGGCTTCCTGCTCGGCCCGGTGCTCATCGGCGCGGCCAGCACCGTCACGGGCCTGCCGGGCGCGCTCGCGATCCCGGTCGTGCTGTCGCTCTTCGTCGCCGCCACCGCGACCGCCCTCCGCCCCGCCTCCCGCTGACCTTCCTGGCGTCGTCTGGCATCGCATCCGCCCACGGCGGTGTCTGAGTGGGTGAGGCACTGCCACGACGGAGAGGAAACTGGATGAGCCCGGAGGACGAGCGGGAATTCCGCGAGTTCGTGGCCACCCGGTCGGCCGCGCTGCTGCGCACGGCGTACCTGCTGACCGGCGACACCCATCTCGCGCAGGACCTGCTGCAGACGGCCCTGCTGGGCACCGTCCGGCGGTGGGCCGCGATCCGCCGGCGGGAGCATCCCGAGGCGTATGTGCGCACGGCGATGTACCGCCATCAGATCAACCGCTGGCGGCTGCGCTCCCGGCGGCCCGAGACGCTGGTGCCGGCCACGCCGGACCGCGCCGCGGGCGACGACCACGCCGCCGAGACCGTGGTCCGGCACGGCGTCTTCGACGCGCTGCGCACGCTGCCGGCGCGGCAACGGGCGGTCGTGGTGCTGCGGTACTACGAGGACCGCTCCGAGGCCGAGGTCGCCCAGCTGCTCGACATCTCCCTCGGCACCGTGCGCAGCCAGGCGTCCAAGGCCCTGGCGAAGCTGCGGGCCGCATACCCCGACCTCGCGACCACCCCGATGGTGAGGACCGCGCCATGATGCACCTGCGAGACGTTCCGTTCCCCGCCGACCTCGTGCCGCCGCCGGGCCTGGCGGACACCGTCCTCGACACCGACCGCCGGCGCCGCCGCACCCGCACCGTGGCGATCGCGGCCGCCGTCGCGGTCACCGCTGCCCTGGCGGTCCCCGCGCTGCTGCCGCGCGGGCCGGGCACGCGGATGGACCCCGGCGCACCCGCGCCCGCCGCGCCCGGCGGCGGCCCTCAGGTGGCGCACGTCTACACCCGCGAGGAGCGCTCCAGCATCCTCGACCCGGCCCTCGGCAAGTACCGCGAGCTGCCGTTCACCGTGGTCCTGTCCCCTGACCTGACCCGCGCGGCGGTGAACGACAACGGCCGGCTGGGCCTCGCCGACCGGGCCGCGTTGCTGGACCGCGGCCGCGATGCCGTCGAATGGGTCGACGTCCCCGCCGGCAACGGCCCGTCGTGGTCGCCGGACGGCACCGCGGTGCTGTGGACCTCGATCGAGAAGGACCCAACGGTGCACTTCACCGCCCACCGCGTCGACGTGGCCGACCGGCACGTCACGAACACCCCGGTCCCGCTGGACCTCCTCGGCGCGACGGTCGGCTGGGCCGCCGACTCGCGGCGCTACCTGGTCCTCGTGCGCGGCACGCAGACCGACAACACGGTCGAGCCGGGCCCGCTGCAGTACCTGTCGCCCGACGGCACCCCCGGCGCGCGCCTCGACGGCAACGGCGGGTCGGTCGAGGGCGCCACGTGCTATTCGCCGTCTCGCCGGTACGTGCTGACGGACGCCTCGACCATCATGTCGGCGCAGCCCCACGCGTCGCCGGTGTACGACGCGACGTCCGGGAAGGTCGTCGCGACCGTGCCGGCCCGCTCGACGCCCGTCGGCTGGTACGACGAGACCACCGTCGCCGTGCTCGGCCGCGGGGCGGACCGCAACGCCGTCATCGAACTGCTGGACATCACCACCGGCGCGGTCAGCCGCAGCGTGCGCCTGCCCGGCTCCGCCGACGTGACCGCCGTGCAGCTCGGCCCGTCGGCCGGCCTCACCGGCGCGGCGGCCGAACTCAGTTTCTGACGCCGCCGCGGGCCGGCCCGTGCTGCGGGCCGGCCCGTCCCGGACGGGGCGGACGTCATTGGACCCGGTAGCCGCCCGTGGTGGCGGCCGACTCGTTGAAGCCGGCGAACTCCTCGACCCAGTCACGCAGCTGCGTCGGCTGCTCGGAGTAGAAGAGGGCCATGTCGCCGATCAGGTCGGCGTCGAGGGCGGCCCGCAGCCGGCCGGCGATGAACGCGCACTGGCCCGGGGTCACCTGCCAGCCGCCCGGGGAGCTGAAGTGCGCGACCGGCAGCGACTCGGGCGACGGCGCGAACCGCTCGTTGCCGAACAACCGCTCCTGACCGCCGCCGGCGATCGCACCGGCTTCCAGCATGACCAGCCGGACAGATTCCATCTGCCAGTCGTCGAGCGCATAGCCGCCGAAGTCGTAGCCCACCACGCCACCCTAGTGGCACCTCGAGTCGGCGGGACGGCGAAGACGATGCTTCGAATTCCCGAGCGATGACGGTCGCCCGGCTAATCGATCGGGAGTCGGTGCGGCTGTCGGTCCTGCTGGCGGGCCAAGAGGTGGGCGGAGGTTGCCAGGACGAAGACGGCCAGCGTCAGGAAGCTCACGAACCGCACGGTCCACAGTGGACCATGTGCACTCCCGGCGAGCGGGTAGGCGGCGCCGGTGGTCAGTAGCGCGGCGGCGAGCCAGCCGAGGGCGGTGGTGGCCAGCGGGGCGCGGGCGTGGCGCAGCAGGGTCGCGGCGGCGGCGGCGAACACCGCCGCGGGGAGGCCGATGAGGGCGATGCCGGCGCTGTTGGCGTACAGGAGGGCGGTGTGTGACTTTGCGCGATAGTTGGCGGCGATTTTGCACGCTAGTTGGCGGAGATCTGTTGGTTGTCGATCGTGGTGGCGAGCTCGTTGAGGTGTGGCAGGAGGGCGGCGCGGAGTTCCCAGTAGTGGCTTCGGCCGCCGGGTAGGCCACGCGGTGACCGGGGTGCGGGCGGCGATCAGCTGCAGCAGTACTGGCAGCAGCTCAAGGTCGTCGCGGGGTTTCAACCCGCACCGGGCTGCCTCGCGCAGCAGGTCCTGGACCCGGGCGTCGGAGAACGCCGGGACCTCGCCGTCGGGTGGCAACCCGGTCCACCGCAGTCGATGCCACGTCATCGCGCTGGGACCGAACTGGCCGGGCTGGCCAGTTGGGTCGGACCGGTCGGTGGGTGCGGGGCCAGCGAAGTAGACGTGCCGGCAGTCGCGGGGGTCGCGGTGGATCGCCCAGGTGCCGCGGTGGCGGCCGCCGCGGCTGGACAGCGTCCCGCGGAAACCGTCGAGGCCGGGCCCGTCGTACCAGAGGCCGCGTATCTTCACGCCGCGCCGGCCGTGGATCTTCACATAGTGGACGGGCAGCAGCTGGTAGTACAACTGCGGGTCCGGGACCTGCAGCGCGAACCCGTGCTGGGCGAGGGACGCAGCGAACAGGGTGTTCGGGCTGTGCCTGCCGCCGGGGTCCCAGGCCGGGGCGTGCTCGCCGAGCTCGCGGCGCTGCCACACCCCGACGATCCACGTCGCGAGCAGGTGCTCCATCTCGTCCATCGTGTAGACGGCGTCGGCCTGCGGGTCGGCGCCGCGGTCGGCGACGTCGACGCCGGTGTAGCCGAGCAGCAGCTCCAGCAGCAGGCTGCGGATCGCGCCGAACGCCCGCTCGACGGTCTGCTTGTCGGTCGGGCGCAGCACCCGGGCGGGCAGGATGTTGCAGCCCAGCACCCGCTGCACCTCGACCAGATGAAGGTTCTTGTAGACCGCGCCGTGGTCGGTCGTCACCGTCTCCGGCGCGAAGAACGGCATGCCGGCCACCGGATACCCGGCCAGCTGCTCCACGACCTCCGCCGGGATCCCCGGGTAGGCCCAGCCGAGCTCCGGGCCCCAGACGGGACGCATCGGGGTCGGGGTCATCACCTCCTGCAGCAGCATCGCCACGTCCATGCCGGTGTCGCTGACCAGCGTGAGCCGGAACCCGACCAACGACCGGGTGTAGACGTCCATGGCGAGGGTCAGGTGCACCGATACCGGATCACCGAACACGCCGTCACGGACCTGCACCGGCAGCACCGTCGTATCGAGGGCCACCACCTGGCCCGGCCGGTGCATCACCACCCGCGCCACAGCAGGGTCGGTGACGGCGGCGGAGCGGACATACCGCTGCCGGGCGCGGCCGGCACCGAACCAGTCGAACCACACCTGCCGCAACGTCGTGTGATGCGGCACCGCAACGTCCGGACCGAACCGTTCCGTTACGTAGTGGCGGATCAGCCGCTCCCGCGTCGTCATCGAGATCCGGGACCGGTGCACGGTCTCGGCGTGCACCGCCCGGATCGCCTCCGCCACCCGCTCGTCGACGCTCGGGTGCCCGCCACTGACCCGGACCAGCCGCCGGTCGATCAACCCCGCGGTCCCGTCCCGGCGCCACGCCGCCGCCATCCGCTCCAGCGTCCGCTCGCTGACCTGCCCCAACCCGAGCAGCGCGACCTGCGCACCGAGCGCCCGCAGCTCCGCGACCTTTGCACGGCGCCGTTCGCCCAGCGTCGTGGCCGCCGGGTCATAGCCCGGCCGAGGCTCGCCCGGCCCAGCAACCAGCGAATTCCCGGCCCTGAAGCCGGTCTCGACCTCCAGCAGATGCGCCTCGCGCAGCCGCACCAGCTCCCGCTGCGCCGGGTCCAGATCCGCCAGGCTCACCGGCTGACGACCTGCCGCGCCCACCTGGCTCACCCGGTCGCCACAACAGGGCCGGTGGGCGCCGCGACCCGAACGAGTGTCGCATCGCCGAGTGGCCGGCTCAGATCGCACTCCAACCACCGGCGCCACAACAGATGCAGCACATGCGCACGGCCGATCGCCGGGACCGACGTCGCCGCCGCCAGCGCACCGAACGGCATCGACCCGCCCGCGGCGGCGGCGAGCAGCTGCGCCTGCACGCCGAGCGGATCGGCCAGCGGCCGCCGCTGCGCTGAGAACCCCTCCACCCCGGCCAGTACGTTCGGCCGCCAGCCGGTCACCACCGCATACCGCCACCCGACCTCAGCCGCGACCCGCGCCGCCGCCGCGAAACCGGCCAGATCCTTCTCCCGCACCCGGTCCGCAGGGCGCACGTCGAACAACCACACCCCCTGCCGGGTCACCGCGAGCACGTCCGGCACATGATCCCGGCGCTGCCCGCCCACGGTGAACCGCAGCCGGAACGGCAGAGCCCCGTAGCCAGCCCACGCTCACCGCCGACCCGCTGCGCTGATCAGCCGCCCCAGCCGGGCCACACCGCATGATGTCCGAGCGTCTGCCGCCCCGACGCTCGACTTCAGACGTGCCCCGCGGCGGACTCCAGCGGTCAGCCAGCGGTCAGGCAAAACGGGTGACCGGCCGGGTCCAGCAGCACCTGCCACCGGTCGCCGCCCGGCTGGTGGTCCGGCCTGACTGCGCCAAGCCTCAGAGCCAGTTTCTCCGCGGCGCCGAGGTCCTCCACCCGGAGGTCCAGGTGGAACTGCTGCGGCACCTCCTGACCGGGCCACTGCGGAGCCCGGTATCCGTGAACCCGCTGGAAGCCCAGGTCGTAGCCCGAACCGGCGGTCAGGGCGACGAACTCGTCGGCGTCGTAGCTCAACTCCATGCCTGTCAGCTCTTGGTAGAACCGAGCCAGAGCCCGGGGATCGGCGCAGTCCATAGTCACACCTCGCACCGTGGCGATCGGCATCGTCACACTCCGTCTCATTCAGGTCCGCGGGCCACACGGTGGCCGCAGGTAGTGATCCAACCGAACTGTCGTGGCCCGGCTCCGCTCGTCACCGGTCACGCCGCCGGAGTCGGGCGCCGGTGGACCAGCGCCAGCACGACGGCCGTGGCTGTGAAGGCGCTGGCGACCCAAAACGCTCGCGACATCCCGTCGATCGGCACGATCGCCGGCGTCGCGACGGTGACCAGCACGGCCAGCCCGAGTGCACCGCCCACCTGCTGCATCGCGTTGAGCAGGCTGGACGCCGCGCCGGACTCGGCCGGCTCGACCCCGGAAAGGATCGACATGGTCAGCGGCGTGAAGACGAGTCCCGCGCCAGCACCGAAGAGCAGTACCGGGCCGAGGATGCCTTCGGCGTATCCGGAGTCCGACGAGATCTGCGCGAGCCAGACCATGCCAGCGGTGACCACTACACCGCCCGCGGCCGCCAGCCTCGGAACACCGACACGGGGCAGGAGCCTGACCGCAACCGCGGATGAGGCGAGAAGCAGGATCGTCATCGGCAGGAATGCCAACCCGGTCCGCAGTGCGCCGTAGCCATGCGTCTGCTGCAGGAACTGGGTCAGGAAGAAGAACATGCCGAACATGGCCGCCGGGAAGAGCACCAGCGTCAGGAACGCGCTGGCGCGCGCCTTATCGGCGAACAGCCGCAGCGGGACGATCGGCTGCTGGACGCGGACCTCCGCAACGAGAAACAGCCCGAGCAGCGCGACCGCGCCCGCCAGAGCGGTCACGACGACCGGATCACCCCAGCCGTCGATGGCGGCACGGGTCAGCCCGTAGACCAGGGCGATCATGCCGGCGGTCGAGGCGAGCGCGCCCGCGATGTCGAAGTGACCGCTCCGGCGCGGCGTTTCCTGGACGACCATCGGTGCAATGACCACCACCGCGACCGCGATCGGCACGTTGATGAGAAGAATCCACCGCCACGATGCCCAGTCGCTCAGCACACCGCCGAGAATCAGCCCCAGCGCCGCCCCTGACGCGGCCACCGCCGTGTAGACCCCGACCGCCCGGGTACGGGCGGGGCCCTCCCCGAAGTTCGCCGGGATGAGGGCGAGCGCGCTGGGCGCGGCGAGCGCGGCGCCGACACCCTGCACCGTACGGGCGGCCAGCAGGGACCAGTCCGCGGTGGCGATGCCGCCAACGAGTGAGGCGAGGCCGAAGACGGCGATGCCGGTGACGAAGACTCGGCGCTGGCCGAGGATGTCGCCGGCCCGCCCGCCCAGGAGCAGCAGACCACCGAAGGCCAGCGTGTACGAGTTCACCACCCACGACAGGCCGCTTGCCGTGAAGCCGACGTCGGCCTGGATCTTCGGGAGCGCCACGTACACGACGGTGCTGTCCAGCACCATCATCAACTGGCAGGCGGCGATGATCGCCAGGACGGCACCGCGCCGGGATGCGGATGCGCCCGGCACCGGTGCCGCGCCGTCAGGCACGGTGGCCCTGCTCGACATGGCAGTCCCTTCACGGTCAGCTAAGCTGAGGCTGCCTCGACAATATATTGAGGCTACCTCGACTTAGCAAGAGGGTTACCGTGAACGCTGCGAACACGCCCCAACGCCGGATGCGTGCCGACGCCCGCCGCAACTACGAACGGCTGCTCGCCGAAGCGGAGGTCGCCTTCCGGGAACGGGGCACGGAGGCATCGCTGGAGGAGATCGCGCGACGCGCCGGGGTGTCGATCGGCACACTGTATGGGCACTTTCCAACCCGGCAGGCGCTGCTCGAAGCGACGCTCCACGAGAGCATCGACCGGCTCGTCGCCACCGCCGAGGAGCTGCTCACGCACCCGTCACCCGGCGAGGCACTTGCCCGGTGGGCCCGCGCGACCGCGGCGCACATGTCCGCCTATCGAGGACTGGCCACCTCACTACTGAACTCCTTAAAGGACGAGAACAATCCGCTGTACCGGGCGTGCCAGCAGATGACCGCCGCCGGTGAGCGGTTGCTCGATCGAGCGCGCCGTGTAGGTCTCGTGCGTACCGAGGCCAGCGCCGCGGATATGTTCGCGCTCATCAACGCGGCTGCCTGGGCCCGCGAGCAGGTCCCCGACGAGCAGGGCGACCGTCTGCTGGCGTTCATGATTGACGGACTGCGCCCAGTGCCAGCCGAGATTCGCAGTCCCGCCGCCCCCGGTCCGTGAGGTCAGGGGCAGCCCTCTAACCTCCGCCAACTAGCGTGCAAAGGGCCGCCATCTATCGCGCAAAGTCACACGGTGACCGTCGAATCGTCGAGGCGGGCGTCGCCGTGGGCCATCGCGACCGCGTCCAGGAACGAGGTGGCCGTGCCGCCGACCGTGACGAGGGCGGCGACGGCGCCGGTGGTGACGTATGAGCACAGTGGACGGTCGGGCAGGTGCAGGGCGCGGGGCAGGAGGGCGCCGCACGGCAGGAGGAGCAGCATGAAGGCGCAGCCCGCGACGTAGTCGCCGGCCAGGTAGCGGGTGCCGTGGGCGTGGAAGAAGGCGCGGACCTCGGCGACGGTGGCGCCGGCCGGGGGTGGCTCGCCCTGCAGGACGGCGGCGCCGAGCAGGAACAGGACGAACCAGCCGATGCCGAGCAGACCGACCCAGCGGCCGTTGTTGAGCAGGCCGGCCCAGCGGCCGTTGGCGAGACGATGCATGCGACCCATGCTGGAGGCCGGGACCGTCGGGCGCGTCGTGCCGTGGTCCACACCGGACGGTCGTGCGCTGGTCGTACACCTGCCGCCGCCGACTCAATCGCGCGGTGGACGCGGCCGGTGACGGCTGCGACCGTGGTGGCAGCGGGTGGACGGTCCATGAGCACGACGTGCGGCACCAGCTCGGTGGCCTTCTCGACCGCGACCCGGCCGTCGCCCGCCTCCGCGACGACGTCGATGCCCCCGCCGTCCTGCAGCAGCGCCCGGAGCCCGGCCCGCATCAACGCCTGATCGTCGGCGAGCACCACCCTGATCACGCGGTCCCCCGAACAGACCGGCGTCTCAAGGCGGGACGGGAGCCGTGCCCATGTACAGCGCTTCGCCGTCCGGCCCGGGTCATGACGGCGTCCGGTACGGCAGCTCGGCGTACACGCGGAAACCACCGCTCGGCGTCGGGCCGGACTCGAACGTGCCGGCGAGGCCCACGGCGCGCTCGCGCATGCCGGTGATGCCGTCGCCGTCGGGGTTGGGCAGGGTGGCGGCGGGCCGTGGTCGTGGACGGTGACCGTCACGGCGTCGGCGGTGAACGCGATCCGCAGCGTCGCGGCGCCGGCGGCGCTGTGCCGGCGGACGTTGGTCACGGCCTCCTGGACGATGCGGAACGCCGCCAGGTCCACCGCCGTCGCCAGGTGCCGCGGCTCGCCCTCGACGGTCTTCGTGACGCGCAGGCCCGCCTCGCCGGAGCGGGCCAGCAGCTCGTCGACCTGGGAGAGGCCGGCGCCCGGCCGGCGCGGCGCGTCGGTGTCGCGGCGCAGGACGGCGAGGGCGGCCCGCAGGTCGTCGAGGGTCTCCCGGCTGACCTCCTTGATCGCCGTGACCGACGCCCGCGCCTGTTCGGGGTCGCGGTCGAAGAGCCGCAGCGCCACGTTGGCCTGCATGTTGACCAGCGACACGTGGTGGGCGAGGACGTCGTGCAGGTCCCGCGCCACCCGCAGCCGCTCGTCGCTGACCCGCCGCCGCTGCTCGGCGACCCTGGCCCGCTCGGCGTCGGCCCGGCGCTCCCCCGCGACCCGGACGGCCTCGCCGACGGCGAGCACGAGTCCCAGCACGGCGGCGATCGCCACGACCGCGACCGGCCCCGGCGCGGCCTGCCGCCCGACGGCGGCGCTCACCAGCAGATACGTGGGTAACCCGGCCGCCGTCACCACCCACGCCGCGCGCCGCCGGCCGGTCGCGACGGCGACGACCATCGCGACCGCGAGGCTCAGCGCGGCCGGCCCGAAGCGGTAGCCGAGCGTGTAGTAGGCGGCGGTGGCCGCGAAGTTGCCGGCGAGGACGAGGACCGGCGCGGTGCCACAGCCACAGCAGCGCCGGCCCTACCGCGAGCAGCGCGATCGCGAGTGCGTCGACGGGCCGCCGCTCGGTGACCCGCTGTGCCGCCGCGACGGTCGTGGCGATCTGCAGGGCCCCGACCAGCACGGGCATCCTCGGCCGCCGGCACCACCGCTCCCACGCCGCGCTGCTCCCGCCCCCGTCCACGGCTCCACGCTATGGGCACCCAGCGGGCCGGTCGTCATCCTCGGGTCTTCTCGTCACCTACGACCCCAGGAGTACCAGGAGTCGCCCGGCTACGACTCAAGTCGCATTGCCTGCCGGACCTGATTCGTGTAGTACTTCATTATGCAGTACGGAACTGATGGCGACGGCCTACTGTACGACGAGGGCGCCCGGGCCGCACTCACCGCGTTCGCGGGCGAGGAGGCACTGCCGCTGCTCGAGGCGGCCGCGGCGGTGCGGTCGGCGGCGGGGGCGATCGAGCACCTCCGCTCGGCCGGGGCGGAGGGGCGCGGGCTCAGCGCCGGCGCGTTCGACCTGCTGGTGCGGCTGAGCCTGAGCGGCGAGGCCGGCCTGCCACTCGGCGAGCTGGCGCAGGCGCTCGGCGTCACCCCGCGCAACGTCACCGGCCTCGTCGACACCCTCGAACACAAGGGCCTGCTGCGGCGCGTGCCGGACCCGGCGGACCGGCGGTCGGTGCGGGCCGTCGCGACCGAGGACGGGCGGGCGTGGCTGGCGACGTTCCGGGCGCCGACGCGCATGGCGATGGAGGCCGTGTTCGCCGGGTTCAGCGCCGCCGAGGCCGATCAGTTGCGCGACCTGTGTCTCCGGCTCGTCCAAGGCGTTCGAAGGGTGCGATCACGATGAACACTGTCGATGTGGTGCGGGCGTATCACGAGGCCCGGTTCCGCGGGGACGTCGCGGCGGCCATCGCGCTGACCGGCACGCCGTTCCGGTTCGAGAGCCCGATGCTGCGGTTCGACGACCCCGCCGCGCACCTGGCCGGCCTGCCGGACTTCCTGCGGATCGTCACCGGCGTCGACCTGCTCAGCGAGCTGTACGGCGCGGACGAGGCCACCCTCGTCTACGACGTCCACACGGCGACGCCGGTCGGCACGCAGCGCACGGCCGAGCACTTCCGCCTCACCGGCGGCCGGATCACGTCGATCAGGCTGATCTTCGACGCGACCCCGTGGCAGGCGCTGCACGCGGCGGTCGCGGGATGATCATCCCGCGACGATGACCGACTCCATGGTGCGGGCGATCGCCTCCGCGTCCGCGCGGGACAGGAACGCGGTGTCCACGTCGACGGTGAGCACCAGCGCGCCCGGCTCGTCGTCGATGTGCAGGAACAGCGGCTCGGTCGGCCCGCTCGACGCGCCGACCCACTCCAGCACGCCGTCGGCGGTCGTCGCCTCCACTGTGGAGGCCCGCTGCATGCGGCGGTCGTTGTAGCAGACGGTGCGGGTGACGTCGGTGTCCGCGCCGGCGAGCACCTCGGCGAGCCGCATCGGGTCGTAGTAGGCGTGCTTGTGCGCGGCGAGCGACGCCCGCGCGACCCGGCCGAGGGCCTCGCCGAACGGCACGGACACGTCCGCGACGCACAGCCCCAGCTGCGCCAGCGGCGTGACGACCTCGGCCAGCCCCGAGCGGAACCGGTTGCCCACCAGGTGGCGCACCGCGACCTGGTCGGTGCCGGCGACCCGGCCGACGGCCATCATGAACGCGGTCGACAGGATCGTCGCCGGGTCGACCCCGGTGCGCGCGGCGACCAGCGGCAGCGCGGCCGCCATCGCCGGCGAGGTGAACCGCGCCTTCGGATACCGCACCGGCTCCGGCGTCCGTCCCTGCGGCAGCACCGTCACCGACGGCAGGTGCCGCTCCCAGTGGCGGACCGCGGCGGCGCTCTGCCGCACCCCGGACGGCGAGCGCTGCCACTCGGCCAGCTCGAGCGGCTGCGGGCCGGTGACGGGCGTGGCGACGCGGGCGCTCGCCTCGGCCACCATCACCCCGGCGCCGATCGCATCGGTCACCAGGTGCGGCATGATCGCGACGAGCCGCTCCGGCCGCCCGTCGCGGCACACGATCGCGGCGCGCAGCGGCCAGTCCGCCGCCAGGTCCGGCGCCGCGACCCGGTAGCCGTGCTCGACCTCGGCGGCGAGCCCGAGAGGGTCGGCCGTCTCGTACACCTCGACGGTCAGCATCCCCTCGGCGTGGACCTCCTGCAGGGTGCCCGCGCGCAGCCGCGTCCGGAAGGACTGGTAGCGCTCCAGGGAGTAGCGCAGCTCGTCGAGCACGTCCGCGACGGTCGCGCCGGGCGCCACCGGCTGGTGCCCGCCCATCGGCAGCCACGACCGCTCGCGGTCCATCGTCAGCAGCATCGACTGCTGGCCCCAGGTCAGCTCGGCCACGCCACTGCCCTCGCCGCGGAACGCGACGTCGACCCGATCCACCACGTCAACCATCGACGGATCCATTCTCGTCCGGCTCGCGACCACAGACAGCGTAGCGCCCCGCGCTCACGGCACCAGATGGATGCGGATCTTTCTCGCGGTGACCGCCGCGTCCTCCAGGACGTTGAGCCGCGGCTCCGGGACCTCCAGCAGGTGGGGGTGGCGCAGCGCGGCGACGGGCGCCAGCCGCGGATCCTCCAGGACGTGGTCGATCATCGCGCGGTCGCCGCCGCAGACGACCGAGGCGAGGCCCTCACCGCCGGACAGGACGCGCACCGCGATGTCCGCGGTCTCCTCGATCGCCGCGTCCGTCTGGTTGCCGCGGCGTCTGGCGTACCGCTGCTGCGACCATCCACCGGCGGCGGTGCGCCCCTGCACGTAGAACCGCTCGACCTTCGACGTCTCCAGCGTCGTGCCCTCGGCGACCCCGACGGCCGCGGCGCCCCTGCGCACGAGCAGCAGCCCGATCCTCGGCGGCCGGGCGATCCCCTGCAGCAGCGCGTCGATGTCGGCGACCCCGTCCAGGCCCGGCGGCGGGTGCAGCGTCGCGGTGTCGCCGTTGCTGGCGCCGGTCAGGGTGAGCGCGTCCTCGGTCGCGCCGTCGTGCCGGCCGTAGAACCCGTCCAGCCAGCCCTTGAGCCGCTCCGGGGAGATCTCGACCCAGCGTCCCCCGCCGGCGGCGGGCCTTGCCTTCACCATGTTCTCAGTTTGCCGTTGTGTCGCATGTACGAAACAGCAGCGGGCCGCCCCGGTCTGTCCCGCGCCTCTGGTGGCGGCGCTGTCAGGTGCCGTGCACGAACAGCAGCGGGACCAGCACGACGACGCTGACGATCGCGACGGAGGACAGCACGCCGCGCCAGGTGCGCAGGAACCGCCGGATCCGCCGCCGCAGGCCGCCCCGGCGTGGCCGTGGGCTGGGGTGGTCGCCGGTGACCGCGAAGATCTCCAGCCAGAGCCCGCCGAGCAGCGCGATCGGCGACGCGACCGCCACGACGGCCAGGCGGACCCCGGTCAGCGGCGGCATGTGGTTGACGGCGACGGCGGTCACCGCGGCGACCAGCACGGCGACGGCGAGCTGCGCGACGGCACGCAACCGTCCCTGCACCGCCACCTCCTCGTGTCGGTCCTCAGCCTAGGTCCTGCCGCTCCACGCGGGCAGGTGCTTCACCCGCCGGCGTGAACTCGGCCGTCACCCGCCAGCCGGTCGCGGTCGGGCCGTAGGTCAGCGTCCCGCCGGCGGCGCGGACGTCGGTGTCGAGGCTGCGCAGGCCGTACCCGCCGCCGCCCGCTTCCTCGGAGGGACCTGCTCCGGGTGGGCGCCGGGTCGTGACCCGCACGGCCGCCCCGTCGGCGGTGACGGTCAGCGTGGTGCCCGGACCGTCGTGGCGCAGCGCGTTGGTGGCGGCCTCCGCGACCAGCCGGGCGGCCACGTCGCGGACGGCGACCGGCAGGCGGGTCAGGCCGGCGGACGGGTCTCCCGGCACCGACAGGCCGGCCTCGCGCAGCGCGGCGAGCCGCCCGGTCAGCGTCGCCCCCTCAGCCTCCCCAGCCTCCTCCGCCAGGGCCTGCCGCACCTCGGCGAGGGCGTCCCGGCCCGCCTGCAGCACGGTGTCGAGGCGCCGCCGGTCGGCGGGGGCGAGCTCGGCGGTCGCCCGCAGCGCCTCGCCCTGCACCAGCATGACCGTCATCGTGTGGGCGAGGCTGTCGTGCAGCCGGCGGGCGAGCCGCTCCCGCGCGCGGGCCGTCTCCGCCGCCTGCTCGGCGAGGCGCCGCTCGCCGCGTTCGCGCAGGTGCTCGGCCCGCTCCCGCAGATGCTCGCCGCGCTCGACACCGGCCAGCCAGGTGACGGTCAGCGCGACGGCCGCGAGCAGCCCGCCCTCGACCGGGCCGCGCCGGGCCGCGCCGGCGACCGTGACGAGCACCGTGGCGGCGGCGCAGACGCCCCACCGCACCACCGGTGACCGTTGCGTCGCCGCCGTGTACATGGCGAGGGACACCGGCAGGTACCCGACGGCGCGCCCCATCCCGAGCAGCGAGTGCGCCGCCGTCGCCACGCTGATCACCGCGAGCACCGTCCCGGGTGCCCTGTTCCGCCACACGAGCGGCACCAGCTGCGCCACCGCGAGCGGCACCGAGATCACCGTGCCCGACAGGGCGTAAAGCACGATGAGGGTGGCGTACAGCGTCAGGTCGATCGCGATCCGCCAGTGCCGGCTCATCGGTGCCTCCCTGCCAGATCACTGGCATATCATCGGCCGGGTGATCCGGCTCGCCATCGTCGACGACCAGGCGCTCGTCCGCGAAGGGCTGGCCCTCATCCTCGGCGCCGAGCCCGGCATCGAGGTGGTCGCCGAGTTCCCGGACGGCGCGGCGCTGCTGCGCGACTTCGTCCCCGCCGACCTCATCCTGCTGGACCTGTACCTGCCGGGCGCCGACGGGGTCGCGACGATGCTGCGGCTGCGGGCCGAGCGGCCCTCGGTGAAGGTGCTGATGCTGACGACCGTCGGCAGCGCCGCGGACATCCAGCGCGCCCTGGCCGCCGGCGCCGACGGGTTCGTGCTCAAGGACGCCACCGGCGCCGAGCTGGCCGCGGCGGTGCGGGGCGCGCACGCCGGGGTGCGGCCGTTGAGCGCGTCGGCCGCCGACCTGCTGTGGCCGCGGGCCGCGCCGTCCCGTCCGTCGTCTCCGGCCGCCGCCGATCTCAGCTCGCTCACGCCGCGCGAGCGGGAGGTGCTGGAGCTGCTCGGCCAGGGCCTGGGCAACCGCGAGATCGCCGGCGCCCTCTCCCTCGCCGAGCGGACCGTCAAGGCCCACGTCAGCAACGTCCTGGCGAAGCTCGACGTGGCGAGCCGCACCCAGGCCGCGCTGCTGGCCCGGGGGCTGCGCGGGTCGTAGGACCAAAGTCGCGGTCGGACCACGTACTTTTGCCCGTTCCGGCCGGCGGTGGGGTGCGCGAGGCTGCTGTGGTGCTGACCGTTCCGCGCCGATGGCGTCGCCGCATCACCATCACCCTCGCGGTGCTGCTCGTCGTCGCCTGCGGCCTGTTCCTGCGCAACAGCTCGACGCTCGCCGGCCCGTCGAAGGGCGAGCGGCCGTTCCTGCTCGCCCACCGCGGGATCGCGCAGACCTTCGACCTCGCCGGCGTCACCGCCGACACCTGCACCGCGCGGATCATCCACCCGCCGCAGGTGCCGCTGCTGGAGAACACGCTGCCGTCGCTGCGGGCCGCGTTCGAGGCGGGCGCCGACCAGGCCGAGATCGACGTGCAGGTGACGCGCGACGGCCAGCTCGCGGTGTTCCACGACGCCACCCTCGACTGCCGCACCGACGGCCACGGCACCGTCGGCGAGCACACGCTGGCCGAGCTCCGGAAGTTGGACGTCGGGTATGGGTACACCGCCGACAACGGCACCACGTTCCCGCTGCGCGGCACCGGCGTCGGCCTGCTGCCCACGGTCCCGGAGGTGTTCGCCGCGCTGCCGGACCGCGCGTTCAAGCTCGACCTGAAGCGCGACGACCGGGCCGACGGCGACGCCCTCGCCGACTTCCTCGCCACGCTCCCCGCCACCCGCCTCGCCACGGTCACCGTCACCGGCGGCGACACCGCGGTCGCCGCCGTCGTGCGCCGCCTGCCCCAGGTGCGCGCCTCCTCCCGCGCCATCATCAAGGACTGCCTGCTCGACTACGCCGCCACCGGCTGGACCGGCCACGTCCCGGCCAGCTGCCACCACCGCGAGCTCCCCCTCCCCGCCCACTACGGCCAATGGTTATGGGGCTGGCCCCACCTCTTCGTCGCCCGCATGCGCTCCGCCGACACCCGCGTCGTCCTGGTCCGCTCGGTGGGCGACTGGTCCGCCGGCTTCGACACCCAGGCCGACCTCACCGACCTCCCCGACGACTGGTCCGGCGGCATCTGGACCAACCGCGCCGACGTCATCGCCCCACTCGTCACACCAGCCCGCTGACCGTCTCTCAAGCCCCCCGGCTCCGTGCCCACGCCGCACTCCCTGCTCACCCTCGTTCCGAACGCGACCCGGCTCGCCTAACGCGTTGATGAGGGCGGTGCTCCTCCGCGATGTCAGCGAACTCGGCCGTAAGGAGCCGACCGACGCTGGGGAGCAGGAGACCGAGGTCAGGCAGTAAACCGCAAGTACCAGGGACGCGGCCGCCACCGACCGACGCAGCACGGTCGATGGCTTCGGACGGACCGTGACCGGCTCCGCACCAGTGCCGGCCGCGATCGAGTGCTTCAATCGGGACCATGGCCCTCGACGAGTTGCGCGAACTCCTTGCCCGCCATGCTCGGACCGACCTGAGCACCCGTATCGGGGATGTCCGCATCTTCCGGGCGGACCGGCCGCACCCGCCGGTGCCGACCACGTACGGCAAGGTCGTGGCCCTCGTCGGTCAAGGCACGAAGCGCTTCGCGCTGGGCGACCGCGTGTACGACTACCACGCTGGGCAGTACCTTGTCGCATCGGTCGACATGCCCGTGACCGCCTACTTCGCGAAGGCCAGTCCGGAGCTGCCCGGGCTCGGTGTCGGGTTGGACCTGCACCCGTCCGCCATCGCCGAGCTGCTGTTGCAGGCAGCTCCGGGTGACCTGCCGGACCTGGGTCGCGGCGTCCCGTCCGGGCTGGCCGTCAGCACCGCCTCCGCCGAGCTGGTCGAGGCTTTCGTCCGGCTGCTGCGCCTGCTCGACCGGCCGCGCGACATCAGCGTGCTCGCACCCCTGATCAAGCGTGAGATCCTCTGGCGGCTGATCACCGGTGAACACGGCGCCATCGTGCGTCAGTTCGGCCTGCCCGACAGCAGCCTCAGCCACATCGCCCGGGCCGTACAGTGGATTCGCGACCACTATGCGCAACCCTTCCGGGTGGAGGAGGTGGCTCAGCAGGCGGGCATGAGCGTCTCCGCCTTCCACCGCAACTTCCATGCCGTCACCGCGATGAGCCCCATCCAGTTCCAGAAGCAGATCCGGCTGCAGCATGCCCGGCTGCTGCTGGTCGCGGGCCCCGGCGACATCGCTGCGATCAGCCGGCGCGTCGGTTACGAGAGCCCCGCACAGTTCAGCCGCGAGTACCGCCGGCAGTTCGGCGAGCCACCGAGCCGGGACGCCGCCCTGCTGCACTCGCCTTCCCGGACCGCCACACCTGCCTGACCGGACGACTGTTGATCAAAGCTCGCGAAGTCTTGCCTGATCCTGCCTGCGGCCCGACCGGAGTTTCCGGATCATCGACAGGCCGATATAGCGTGCCGGCACATGCTTGCGGTCGCCTGCGCAGCATGGGCCGGCCGATCGGGTAATCGACAACGACAGGCGCGTGAGGTGCGTGTGGCCACCATCGGACTCTTCGGACGCCATGCCGAACTCGAGCGGCTCGCCGGCTTCCTCGAAGGCGTACGGCAGCACGGCGACGCGCGCCTGATCTGCGGCGAACCGGGGGTCGGCAAGTCCGCACTGATGACCGCCGCGGCCGAGCTCGCCGCCGCCCGGGGGATGCGGGTGCTGCGCGCTTCCGGATCCGAGTTCGAGGCCGACGTCAGCTACGCCTGTCTCAACCAGTTGCTTCTGCCTGTGCACGCTGACCTCGAGCGCCTTCCGCTCGGTCCGCGGGAGGCGCTGTCGGTGGCGCTCGGCTTCGGCGCCGGCACGCCGCCGGACGTCCTGCTGGTCTGCAATGCCGCGCTGCTGCTCATCACCGAGTTGGCCGCCGACGTGCCGATCGTCCTGCTGGTCGACGACGTGCACTGGATCGACCGGGCGAGCGCCGTGGTCCTGGGCTTCATCACCCGGCGGCTGGAGGACCGTCGCGCCGGCCTGCTGGCGTCGGCCAGGGTGGGGACGGCGAGCTTCCTCGACCGGCGCGGCCTGTCCGAGCAGGTCGTCGAGCCACTGGACAGCCAGGCGGCCGGGCAGCTGGTCGCTGCCAACCATCCGGAGATGCCGGCGCGGGTTCGGCACCGGCTGCTGGACCTCGCGCAGGGTAACCCGCTCGCCCTGATCGAGCTACCCGCCACGTTGCTGGGCGCCGCGCGGCGCTCGGCGACGCAACCGGAGGTGATCCCGCTCAGTGACCGGCTTCAAGAAATCTTCGCCGCGCGCCTCGTGGGCCTGCCGGAACTCACCCGACAGCTGCTGCTCCTCGCCACCTTCGAGAGTACCGGCGACGTCCAGGTGCTCAGGGCCGCCCTACCCGACGGGGTAAGCCTGGCCGACCTGGCCCCGGCGGAACGGGAGCAGTTGGTTCGCGTGGACGACGCCACGGCGCGGATCGCGTTCCGGCATCCGCTGATCCGGTCGGCCATCGTGGCGGCGTCCACCCACGAGGAGCGCCGCAAGGCGCACGCCGCCCTCGCCGGTGCCCTGACCGACGACCAGGAACGCCGCGCGTGGCACCTGGCGGCGGCCGCTGCCGGCCCGGACGAGATGGTGGCGGAGCTGTTGGAGGACGCAGCGCACCGGGTGATGCTGCGCGGGGACGCGCTCGCCGCGATCACCGCCCTGATCCGCGCCGCGGAGCTGAGCACGACGAGCGTGGGACGGGGGCGGCGGCTCGGTGAGGCCGCGTACATCGGCGCGGAGGCCAGCGGCGCCGACGACGCCGAGTCGTTGCTCCGCAATGCCCGACGGGCGGCCCCGGACGCCGCCGGCTCCCTGCACGTGGCCAACGCGGCTGCCTTCCTCATGCTCAACGGCGACGGCGACGTCAACACCGCGCACCGGCTCCTGGTCGGGGCCATCGAGGCCGGCGACCACGGCTACCGGGCCGACGATCCGGCGCTGATCGAGGCCGTCCACACCCTGCTGCTGGTGAGCTGGTACGGCAGCACGACGGAGTACTGGGACTCCTACTTCCGGGTGCTGCGCAGACTGCGGCCTGGGCCGCCGGAGGTCCTCGCGCTGGTCAGCGAGACCTTCCCCGATCCGGTACGCACCGGTGCGGCGGCGCTGCCGCGGATCGACGCGATCCTGCGGTCGCTCGCCGACGAGGCCGATCCCACCCGGATCATGCGGATCGGCACGGCCTCGGTCTATCTGGACCGGCTGGGCGACTGCCGCGAGTCCTCCTGGCGCCTCGTCCGGCAGGGACGCGACGGTGGGCCGCCCCGCCGGCACCTCGGCGCCCTGATGCATCTGTGCCTGGACGACTTCCTGGTCGGCCGGTGGGACGAGGACGAGGAACTCGCCCTGGAAGGGCAACGGATCTGTGACACCAGCGGCTTCCCGTTCTTCGCGTGGTACTTCCGGTACAACCGGGCGCTCGTCGCCGCCGGCCGGGGCCGTTTCGACGAGGCGTACGCGCTCGCCGACGAGATCACTCACTGGGCGTTGCCTCGCGGCGTGTCCGCCGCGGCCCTGTTCGCTCATCAACCGCGCGCACTGGCCGCGCTGGGACAGGGAGACTACGAAGCCGCCTTCCGGCACGCCGTCGCCATGAGCCCGCCCGGCGTCCTGGCCGCGCACGTGCCGCACTGCACCTGGGTCATGTTCGACCTGGTCGAGGCGGCGGTGCGGACCGGGCGCACGGTTGAGGCCAGGGCACACGTCGAGGCGATGCGGGCCGCGGACGTGGGGGCGTTGTCGGGGCGGATGGCCCTGATCCAGGCGGGCGCCGAGGCACTGGTCCTCGACGGTGACGAGCCGATGAGCCGCCTGGAGGCGCTGCTGGCCGGGCCTGCCGCAGAGCGCTGGTTGTTCGACGTCTCCCGGGTCCGGCTGTCGTTCGGCGAGAGGCTGCGCCGCACCAGGTTGTCAGCGCAGGCTCGCCGACACCTGCTCGCCGCGCACGACGGCTTCGCCGCCATGGCGGCCGAGCCGTGGCTCGCGCGCACCCAGGCCGAGTTGCGCGCCGCCGGGCACCGGACGGCCCGGCAGCCGGCGGGTGAGCTGACCGCCCTGACGGCACAGGAGCGCCAGATCGCCCAGCTGGCGGCGGGCGGCCTGACCAACAAGCAGATCGCCGAACGGCTGTACCTCTCGCACCGCACGATCGGTGCCCACCTGTACCGGATCTTTCCCAAGCTCGGCGTCACGTCACGCGCCGGGCTCAGGGACGCTCTCTCGCCTGTTGCTGATGGGAAGACTGGGCGCTGAGCTGGCCCGCCTGGCTCTCCTTGTCCTCCAGCAGCCGCTCCAGCAACCGCCTGGTGGTGGGATCGTCGTCGCCCACCCAGCGCACTGCCTCTTGCAGTGTTTGGACGAGGATCCGCACGCCGACGAGGTTCTGCGTCACGATGCCGGTGAGGTCGCCGTCGGGGAATGCGCGGAAGGCGATTCGGGACCGGGCGCTCAGGTGCTGCGGTTCGTAGTCGCCGATGGCGCCGAGGTGCCCGATCCGCGCCGCGACCAGTCGGGCGCTGCCGCGGTCCCGGTCGGCGCAGGTGCAGAGGAAGTCCGCGAGGGGGCGCGCCGAGGGCGCGGGGACGGCCTGAGCGTGCTGCTCGTACTGCAACGAGGACACGATCAGACTGGCCAGCAGCCCGTTGAGCAGCCGCGTGGTCGCCGTCAGGTCGGCGCGGTTCGACGGCGTCACCGGCCCGTCGTCCAGATCGAACAACGCGCGGTCGCGGACCTCACGCGTGCGCAGCACGGCCGGCTGCGATGCGGGGTGTTCCCGTCCTGAAGGCACTGTCACGGCTTCGATTGTTCGAGTACGGCACGCCGCGGTGCATCTGTCAGATGACCTAAGACCCGGGGTTCACCGGCCTGTCCACCCCTGCTGTGCGGCCCCGGCAACCGCGAATCCGGGGTTGCCGGGGCCGCTCTCGCCGCACCCCGCGGTCCCACGGCGGAAAGTCGGCGGTCGGCTGCGCAGCCGGACTTGTTAGGTCACCGGCCGGGTGCGCCGGATTCCTCGAAGTCAGATGACTGAGGAAGGTCCGCCCGGGCGCTCCGAGAGTGGAGCTACGACAAGCGGAACCAATCGAGGAGATGCCCGATGACCATCGACCACGGCTTCCACGCCACCATGACCGCGCAGCCCGGCCGGGGCGACGAACTGGTCAACTTGCTGCTCGACGCACCGTCGCTGGACAACGACGACTGCGTCGTCTTCCTGGTCGGCCGCTCGGCCGGCAACCCCGACGTCGTCCACGTCACCGAAGGCTGGACCACTCCGGAGGCACACAGCAGGTTCTTCGCCACTGCACAGGCCCAGGACCTGGTGGCGAAGCTCCAGCCGCTGCTGGCCGGCGAGTCGCAGTACACCGACGAGGTACCAGTCGGCGGCAAGGCCGCGATCTGAGCACCCGCTCCTCCTTCGACGAACCCATAGCGACAGGACTCCACCATGAATCAGCAACGTCCCCCCTTCGATCCCGAGCTGGGCAGGCTCCTGGCCGACATACCGCTCCTAGCGGAACTCGACACCGAGGTTCTCGCCCAGATCCGCCCGTTCTCGTCGGCTCCCGTCGAACCCGCCCTCGCGGGCCGCGCCGTCGACCGGCACGAGGTCAGCATCACCGATACGGGCGGCACCCCACTCGCACTGTCGATCTTCAGCCCGGCCGGTACCGGTCGTCCGGCTGGCGCACCCTGCGTGTACTGGATGCACGGTGGTGGCATGGTCATGGGTGACCGCTTCTCCCAGATCGACATCCCGCTGGACTGGCTCGAAGCGTTCGGCGCCGTCGTGGTCTCCGTGGAATACCGGCTGGCACCCGAAGCCACTGGCACGAGCCTGGTCGACGACTGCTACCGCGGCCTGCTCTGGGTCGCCGAGCACGCCGACGAGCTCGGCATCGATCCGGCCCGCATCGTCGTGGCCGGGGCCAGCGCCGGCGGTGGCCTCACCGCCGGAGTCACCCTGATGGCACGCGACCGCGGCACCCCGGCATTGGTCGCCCAGGTGCTGATCTGCCCCATGCTCGACCACCGCAACAACACCGTCTCCAGTCGGCAGTACGCCGGCGGGCCGGGCGTCTGGACCCGCGAGATGAACGAGTTCGGCTGGCGGTCGGTGCTGGGCGACCTCGATCCTGACGCCGTGCCCGGCTACGTTTCCCCGGCACTCGCCGACGACCTGTCCGGCTTGCCCGCCACCTACGTCGACGTCGGTACGGCGGAGGTCTTCCGCGACGAGGACGTCGCCTACGCCACCCGCATCTGGGCCGCCGGGGGCCGAGCCGAGCTGCACGTCTGGGCCGGCGGCTGGCACGGTTTCGACGCGCTGTACCCGCACGCGCGGCTCTCGGTGGCGGCGCGCCGTACCCGCACCGAATGGCTCTCCCGGATCCTGGTGCCGGCCGACGCGGCGTCGGTTGCGCACGACGCCGGGCAAGGGGCCGTGCGATGACGTCCGAGCACCGTGCCACGTTCCTGCGCGAGTTTCTGCGTGACCCGTTCACCGTCGCCGCCGTCGCCCCGAGTGGCGTGCCGCTGGCCGACCTCATCACCTCGCCCGTGCCGCGCACCGGCGACCCGGTGGTCGTCGAGCTCGGCCCCGGCACCGGCGCGTTCACCGGCGCCGTCCAGCGGCGGCTCGCCGGTCGCGGGCAGCACATTGCCGTCGAGGTCAACGAACGGTTCGCGGGCCTGCTGGCAGCCCGGTACCCGCAGATCGACGTCGCCGTCGCCGACGCCCGTAATCTCCGCGAAGTGCTGGCCGAACGCGGTCACCGGCACGCGGACGTGATCGTGAGTGGGCTGCCGTGGGCGGCGTTCGCCGGTGGCCAGCAGGACGAACTGCTGGGCGCGGTCACCGACACCCTCGCCCCCGACGGCGCGTTCACCACCTTCGCCTACACGCTCGCCCGCTGGGCCCCGCCCGCCCGGCGGCTGCGCCGGTCCCTGGGCACCCGGTTCGAGGAGGTCGTGGCCGGCCGGACGGTGTGGGCCAACGTGCCCCCGGCCTTCGTCTACTTCTGCCGACGGCCCCGGATACCAGCACAGCGGCATGCCCTGATCCCCGCCTAGCAGCGGCGCAGAAAAGGAGGCGGGCGAAGAGGAATAGGCAAGCATCCGCGATCAACGGACAAGATCCTCCCCTCGGTAACTGCTTGAATCAATTGTTCGCGGCAACGCACATTCGCCGCGGACAGCGAGAGGAACGCGATGACCGGAACCTTCAGCAGCGCTATCACGCTGCACGTAAACGGCACCGACCACGAGCTCACTGTGGACAATCGCAGGACACTGCTCGACGCACTACGGGAGAACCTCGGCCGGACCGGGCCGAAGAAAGGCTGCGACCACGGCCAGTGCGGCGCCTGCACGGTGCTGCTCGACGGCCGGCGGGTGGTGTCCTGTCTGACTCTGGCGGTCGCCGCCGAAGGCGCCGCCGTGACCACCGTCGAAGGCATTGCCGGCGACGGTGCCCTGGGCCCGATCCAGCAGGGCTTCGTCCGGCTCGACGGTTTCCAGTGCGGGTACTGCACACCCGGGCAGATCTGCTCGGCTGTCGGGATGCTGGCCGAGCACGCGGCCGGCTGGCCCAGTGCGGTCACCGCCGACGTCTCGCCGGACGGCCCGGCGCACGAGCTGGACACCGCGGAGGTGCGCGAGCGGATGAGCGGCAACCTGTGCCGCTGCGGTGCGTATCCCTCAATCGTGCGCGCGGTGCTCGAGGCCGCCGCCCGCGAGGAGGCAGCCCGATGAGGGAGTTCGCGTACCAGCGTGCGATCCAGGTCCGCGAGGCGCTCACGGCGGTCGCGGAGCACGCCGGCGCCCGCTACCTGGGCGGTGGCACGAACCTCGTCGACCTGATGAAGAACGGGGTCGAGGCGCCGGCCCGGTTGGTGGACGTCCGGCATCTCCCGCTGGACGGGGTCGACGAGACACCGGACGGTGGACTCGTCCTCGGGGCGACCACGACCAACAGCGACGCAGCCGCCCATCCCGAGGTCCGGCGTCGGTATCCGGCGCTGACCCAGGCCGTCCTGGCAGGCGCGTCGGGGCAGCTCCGGAACATGGCTACGGTGGGCGGCAATCTCCTGCAGCGAACCCGGTGTCCCTACTTCGCCGATCTCGCACAGCCGTGCAACAAGCGCGTTCCCGGCAGCGGCTGTCCCGCGATCGCCGGGGAGCACCACAACCACGCGATCCTGGGCCGGTCCGACCACTGTGCGGCGACTCACCCCTCGGACATGGCGGTGGCGCTGGCCGCCTTCGACGCGGTGGTGCGCTACGAGACCCTGAACGGCCCCGGTGAGATCCCCCTTTCACGGTTCTACCTGCCGGTCGGTGACCGCCCGGACCGCGAGACGGCGTTGCCGCCGGGCGCGCTGATCACCGCGGTCGTCCTGCCCGGGCTCGCGGTCGCCCGGCGGTCGCGGTACCGCAAGGTGCGCGAGCGGGCGTCGTACGCCTTCGCGACGGTCTCTGTCGCCGCCGCCCTCGAGGTCCGCGACGGTCTGGTGCGCGACGTGCGGATCGCCCTCGGCGGTGTGGCGTCGCGGCCCTGGCGCGCCCGCGCAGCCGAGGCCTTCCTCCGGGACGGACTTGCCACCGCCGGCCGGTTCCGACTCGCCGCCGAGGTGGAAATGGCTGCCGCGGAACCGCTGCGCGACAACGGATACAAGGTGGCCCTGGCCCGCAACCTCATCGAAGCCGTGCTCAGTGAGCTGGCCGGAACGGAGATCGAGCGATGAACGGCGAACCGATCACCGGTGCCGTCGGTGCGCCGCGCCCACGGATCGAGGGGCCGCTCAAGGTCACCGGCACCGCCCGCTATGCCGCGGACGTTCCCATGCCGGGCCTGGCCCACGGCTGGATCGTGACGGCCACCGTGTCCCGGGGGCGCTTGCGCGCCATCGACACGTCCGCCGCGCTCGGCATGCCAGGCGTGCTGGGTGTACTCGACCACCGCGATGCACCCCGCCTCAACCCTGCGGCCGGCAACTACTTCGGTCCCGACGGCAGCCTGCAGCTTCTGCAGGACGACGTGATCCCATACGCGGGCCGACCGATCGCCCTCGTGCTGGCGGAGACCCTGGAGCAGGCCCGGGCGGCGGCAGGGGCCATCCGTGTCGACTACGACGTGCAGCCGCACGACGTGGGCTTCCACCTCGACCATCCGGCTTCCCGTCCGGCGTCGACCGCGTTCGGGCCGGAGGCGGACACCGGCGACGTGGACGCGGAACTGGCCGCCTCCGCGGTGGTGATCGACGAGCGTTACCGCACGCCGGAGGAGTGCCACAGCGCCATGGAACCCCACGCCGCGACAGCGTGGTGGGAGAACGGTCATCTGTACGCCGTGGACTCCAACCAGGGTGCGTTCAGTGTGTCCCAAGTGCTGGCCGCGCTGTGGTCCATCGACCGGGACCGGGTGCATGTCCGCTCCGAGCACGTCGGCGGCGGCTTCGGCGGCAAGGGACTGTGCGGCCCGCAGGTGATCCTCGCCGCGATGGCCGGCGAGCGCTTCGAGCGTCCTGTGCGGGTCACCCTGACCCGGGAACAGGTCTTCGAGGCGACCGCGTCGCGGCCGCCGACCGACCAGCAGGTCCGCATCGGCGCCGACGCCGACGGCCGCCTGCGCGCCGTCCACCACCGGGCGGCGTACGCCCTCTCGCCTCTCGCGGAGTACATCGAGTGGTGCACCGAGCAGGCCAAGATCCTGTACGCGGCACCGGCGATCCGCACGCAGCTCACCGCGGTCCCCCTCGACGTCCTGCCGCCGGCCTCGATGCGGGGACCCGGTGCGACGCCCGGCTCGTTCGCCCTGGAGTCCGCCATGGACGAGGTTGCCGAACGGCTGGGCCTCGACCCGCTCGAACTGCGCCTGCGCAACCAGCCCACCGCGGCCCCCGTCTCGGGGCGCCCGTTCAGCAGCCGGCGTCTGATCTCCTGCCTGCAGGAGGGCGCGCGCCGGTTCGGCTGGGCGGCGCGTGACCGGCACCCCCGGACCCGGCGTGAAGGTCCGCTGCTGATCGGCAGCGGCATGGCCGCAACCTCGTTCAGCGCCGGGGTCTTCCCGTCGACCGCCTCGATCACCGCCGAGACCGACGGCACGTTCACGGTCGGAATCGACGCGAGTGACATCGGCACCGGCGCCCGTACCGCCCTGACCGCGGTCGCCGCCGACGCGCTCGGGGTCGGCACGGAGCAGATCCGGATCCGGATCGGCGACAGCGACCTCGGCATGGCCTGGGGCGCGGGCGGCTCCCGCGGAACGACCTCCTGGTCGTTCGCCATCATCGAGGCCGCCAAGAAGCTGCGAGAGCGTCTGGACGACCCGGCACGTCCGGTGACCGCGACGATGGACACCTCGGCATTGATCGACTACCAGCCTGCCCGGGAACGGCAGACCTTCAGCGCCGTCTTCGCGGAGGTGACCGTCGACCCGGCCACCGGCGAGGTACGGGTACGCCGGTTGCTCGGGATGTTCGCGGTGGGCCGGGTCATCAACCCGATGCTGGCCCGCAGCCAGGTGGTCGGCGGGATGATCATGGGCTTGTCCATGGCCCTGCACGAGGAGAGTGTCCGGGACCCCGGAACCGGCCGGCAGGTCAACGGCGACTTCGCCGGCTACCACATCGCCGCGCACGCCGACGTGCCCGACATCGAAGCCGATTTCGTGCCCGACTACGAACCGCAGGACCCGTCCGGATTCAACGGCCTCGGCGAGATCGGCACGGCCGGCACCGCGGCGGCGATCGCCAACGCCGTCTGGCACGCCACCGGCAGACGGCAACGGAGCCTGCCCATCCGCCTGGACCGGGTGCTGGAGGCGGTCCCCGCGCAGGCACCGGCGGGAGAGGTCCATGCCGCGTGACGTGTGGCCGTTCACCCACGCCAGTTTCAGCTGCCGAACGGGTTCTCTCCGCCCAGCCGCACCGACGAGGCTCCCAGGGAGCCGTCGACAGCCCTTTCATCTGGGTACCGGCGCGACCGACGCCCGCCCTGACATCGGCGCGCAACTGCAGGCTCGACCACTTAAATTTGAGTCCCTTGCGCTTGTGCGGCGCGCGAGCACAATCCGTGCGTGCAGATCTTGTCGTTTCCAGAAGTGGCCACTCCTGCCGACTTGCGTGTGCAGGTGAGAGAGATCCAGGAGCAGGTATGGCCGTCCGAGCGTGTCTCGGACGTTCCCGTTGACTCGCCCACGCACGATCCGGCGTTGCAGCCGTTGTCGATGCTGCTCGTGGACGAGGGAACGGTCCTGGTCGCGCTGGACATCCTGTTCAAAGAGATCGTCCATGTCGGCCAGCGTTTTTCTGCTGGCGGGCTGAGCACGGTGGTGACGAGCAAACAGGCGCGTGGTCGTGGGTATGGCCGGCAGCTGGTGACAGCAGCGCGGGAGACGATGATCACCCAGGGCCTGGACCTGGGCTTGTTCACGTGCGACCGTCCGCTGCAGGCGTTTTATGAGAGCGCCGGTTGGCGTGTGCTTCCGGGAGCCGTACTCATCGGAGGAACACCGCAGGCTCCCTTCCCCAGCGACCAGCCCGGCTTCGACAAGGTCACGATGGCGGACTTCTTCTCGACCGCGGGCCGTCAAGCGCAAGCGTCATTCCAACACTCCCGCATCCAGCTGTATCCAGGGGAGATCGACAAGCTCTGGTGATGGCCACCAACCGGTCAGCCGGGGCACCGGTGAACGGCCCGCACCCGCCAGCAGACGAAGGTCGGCAACAATCAGCAGTCTCGCTGGGCCTCCCGGGAGGCGGGCCGACCGGCCCGGCGCGACTGACGCCGGGTGATGCGTCTGGTCATGATGGCCTAGCCCGTCGTCTTCCCGGAGCAGCAGTGGAGCTGTGGGGTTGCCGCCGTCGCATCGATCGACCAGCATTCGACGTCTACCGTCAGGTCATGTCTCGTGGGCGTTGGCTACTCCACCTACTGGCCGCCGGTCTGGTGCTGATCGGGGCGACTGTTTCCGCCGGGCCGGCAGCGGCCGCGACCTGCACCGGCGTCAACTGCTACCGCTACTGGGTCGACATGTCGTTCACGGGGCTGTGGATGACCCCGTCGGCAGGTCCGGTCGCCCCCGGCAGCACGTACTCCTTCACAGCGCTGGTGACGAACACGGGCTGGCGCACCGGCGGAAACACCGCGCCCAGGCCGTGGGAGGGCCCGACCTCGGGCGTGGTGTACGTGGACTTCCAGCCCGGCACGACGGCGGGCGCACCGGTCGGCTGCTTCACCGAGGCCCCGGCGACGGCATGCTACGCATGCTACAACGGCGGCCTCGTGATCGACTGCCAGAACATCCCGACGAACACGACCTACCAGCTCACGACCTCCTTCCGGGCCCCGCAAACACCGGGAACCTACACCGCGCTGATCTATATCCACGACTTCCAGTCGCCCCGGCCCTGGAGCGAGTACGACCCGAACAACAATCGCGTCACGCTGACCTACCAAGTGGGCTGACCGGCGTCAGTGGGTCTTCCGTCCCGCGTCGCCGGGATCGACGTGCCGGCCACCGCGACCTCGACGGACGGGCTGCCTTGACGTAGGTCAACCGCTCCGGCACCGCCTCGAGCCCGGCGGACGGTCGAGGCGGTGGTCGCGGTCACGGCGACCATGGTGCCCGCTCACCTGCCCAACCCGCCAGCCCGCCCGGTACATCAAGACTGGTGTTGTCTGTGGCAGGTTGTCCAGCAGGACGTCACGGCAGACGGTGTCCGCGAGCAGGTCCGGTTTGACCGGGCGCGCAACCGCTGAACATACCGAACGGCCTCCGCTATTCCCGGCGCTGCCGGGCGTGTGGAAGGCTTGTCGCCGTGGGTCAGCCAACCTTGCCCCGGTGCGCGTGTTGTGGTTTCCGAACCGGGTGCAGCACCTGCCCGATCTGCTTTTGGACCGATGACGGCCGCAGCGACGTGCACGACGATGTGGGGACCGGCAGCCGCAACGGCGATCTGAGCCTCGCCGACGCTCGGCTGAACTTCAGCATCTACGGGGCCAGTACGCCCCGCTACAAGGACCTGGTCCGCGCGCCCCGCGCCGACGAACGACCCTAGGACCGGCGGCGCTGCCGACCACGAACGCGCCTGCGGCGGGGGTTTGGAGTGACGCGCCTTCGGCGAGTTCGTCGGGCCGCGCGGTGAGCTCGCGTCGTACGCCTTCGGCTGGACGACCGGGTCGGAGCACCACGTCGCACGGCTCACTGTTGGGATCGGGGCCGGGAATCCGGGCGGCGCCAGCTTTCACGCGATCGTCTTCAACAACGATGACAGCTACGCCTGCTCGCTCGTCGACGATGCGTAGGCGCCCGAGCCTGCGAGTCGCCGGCTGCCGAGGTCGTGGGTCCACAGCCGGTGGCCGATGGTGTCGTAGCCGCGCAGTTCGGTGCCGTTGGCGGTCGGTCTCGCCGCGACGAACCCGCGGCCGTCGGGGCGAACGCCGCTGCCCAGGCCGAGAGGGAGTTGTCCCATGAACGGGTCACTGATCAGCCCCAGACTGTCGCCGCCGAACAGCACTGTGGCCGGCCCCGCGGCGCCATGTCGACCGTCGCCTGCCACAAGTAGGGAAGCCCGACGCTGCGGGGGATGGCCGTGCTGCCGTCGGCCGGCTGCGGTTCAGCATGCAGGCCGGGCACCACGGCCACGGTCGCGCAGAGCAGCGCCGCGGCGACGACGGCGATGGTCCTGCCCCGGTGCCGCTGCCGTCTCCCGCGCCGCCACAGGTCCTCGGGCAGCCGCGCAGGTGACATAGGTTCTCCCAGCTCACGCATCGCGTCACGCAACGGGACGGTCATGACGGCACCTCCGCCGGTTGGGCCAGGTCGGCCAGCTCGGGCACTCTGACGCGTAACGCGGCCAGCGCGTCGCGGGTCTGGCTCTTCACCAATGCCAGCAACTCCTCGACGCGCATCCCCCGACCCTATCCGCGGCTGGTTCCGGCCTGGCTGGACGGGGAGGCATCCACCTTGCTCAGTGACTGGTGGCGGGTTGATATCCTGCGGCCTCAACATGCTGATCCCGTAGGGAGTCAAGGTGTCGGCACGCAGATCCATACTTTTTGTTGTCGTCGGCCTGTTACTCGGCGCGGTCGCGGTGCTCCAGCCGGCAGCGCCGGATGTCCACCGGGAGCCGCCGGAGATCTCCAACTACCGCCTGATGGACGTGGACCCACCCTGGCAGAACTGACCGCGCCGTCCATCGTGGACAGTGACAGCGCGGTGGTCGTCGCGACCGCGGCCACCGTCTCCAGCGCCGATGACCTCGCCGAGCTGCTGTGGCACCTGCGCCGCCGACAGGCGCGGCGCCGCGGCGACCCGCCGCTGACCTACCGGGAGCTCGCCGCGCGCACCGGCTGGTCCCACAGCAGCATCGGCGGCTACCTCACAGGCAAGATCCTGCCGCCGACGGACCGCTTCGACACCCTCGTCCAGCTCCTGGACGCGTCACCGGACGAGCTCGACGCGCTCGCCGACGCCCGCGACCGGATCGAGGAACGCAGCCGGGCCGAGGACCGGGGCCGGGCCGGGCAGGAACACGATGAAGGGAGCTGCCTCCCGTCCTCGCGGCACCGATACCACCAGGTGCCCTAGTCGTAACAGCCACGCCCGCACCATGACCGAGGGGTTAGACCGGCCATCACGCGCAGCAGCAGCCGACGTCGGCGTGGACCATGGTTGCGAGGCGGTCAGGTGCGCGACTCACGCAGCAGCGTGACCGTCAACGCGACGAACTCGGCGCTGCACTGCGCCGGCACGCCGGCCGCGGCGGCGCGGCGGCCCAGCTCGTCGAGGAACCCGTCGAGGCCGGTGTGGCCGGACGGCGGTATGAGCAGCCACAGCCGACCGCCTGGGCCCTGCTGACCTACCTGCCCTCACCGCTGCCGCAGCACATCCCCACCTGGCCGAACGGCTTGACGCCTGGTACCGCCGCCACGCCGAGCCCGGCGACAGCGTCTCTGGAGACGAGGAGCGCCCTGTCTCCGGCATGCTCGTCGACGAGCTGCCCGCGCCGGCGCCGCAGCCCCGCCGCCGACGGCGCTGCGCATGAGCCCGTCCCCACCCGCCCGGACCAGGCGATGACTGGCAACCGCACCAACCGCCACCAGCGAGAGGAATAGCTGATGACCGAACCCGAGGCCGACGCCATCCACCAGGCCGAGCACCAGGCAGCACTCCACCGACCGAGGAGCGCACCGTGGCTGAACCCGTTCGACCCACATACTCACCCGACACGCCGCACCTGAAAGGGCACGGTCGAGACGCTCAACGCCGCGGTGAAAGTCGATGTTCTTCGCCGGGCTGCCCCGGGTACACGGCGGTGCCGCGGCTGGCCAACGGCAAGACGGCGGACCCGGACGCGCCCGCGCTGCGGTTCGACGTGTTCGTCGACGAGCTGCTTGCCTGGGTGGCGTGGTGGAACGGCCAGCACGGGATAGACGTGCTCGTCGGCAGGACGCCGCTGCAGGCGTGGCTGGACGACCCCACCCCGCTGACCACTGTGCCGGGCGAGGACCTGCGGCTGTTCACGCTGGAAGACGACGGGCGGGTGCGCACGATCACCGGCAAGGGCGTGCAGTGGCGCACCCGCTTCTACGTGGGGGCGTGGATGAACGGCAGCGCCAACGCCGGCCGGCAGGTCCGGGTGCGGTGGATGCCCAAACCGCGGCTACTCCCGGCCGATGCTTACCGTCGCCGCGGCGTGTCGGCTGGGCGGCAGCGCCGATCCCAAGCCGGCTTGAACGCACATTCCACGGAATCACCGATGACGGTGGATGCCGGGTGTCGGCCTGCGCTGAGGAAGTGGGTGCGCGAGTGCGGAACCGCGGACGCCGGATCGAACGGATCAAAACGGCGCCGCGTCGGCGTAGTCCTCGGCGGGCGGCGCGGTCAGCCGCAGGAGGCGGAAGCGCCACCCGGTGCGGTCGACAGCGACGCCGGGGATCTTCCGGCACCTACGAGCGACTGCAGAGGCGTGGCATTGCGGGAAGACGCGGTGTCCACGCGTGAGCTGCCGCAACCCGGCGTTGCGGGTCTCGGACGGCCGGCGCGCTGCCCGGCGTGGACCATCGTCGCGTCCCGGATACCCCGGTCCAGGCGGGCCGCGCACGAGTCGTCGGGGCCGGTGACGGCGTACCCGCCGATCGCCTTGTC
>NZ_JBFAJA010000039.1:0-108790 GCF_040654975.1 Dactylosporangium sp. NPDC050588
CAATCGACCGGCTGGCTGTCGCCCCATCCCCAGCACAAGACGATGACCATCGACCCGCTCGGCGGCTACCCAGACTGAACATCCTCATCTGCCGCGACCCGGGCGTGGGCAGGTCAACCGAAGATCGTCACGTCTCGTAGCGTCCCAGGCGGCGCCGTCCGCCGTGGCTGACGCACGCCGGTGCCTTACGGACGACTGAGGCTGGGACTCGACGTTGTGCGGTTACCACTCGGCGTGCTGCTGAGGCCACAGACCAACCCGCACGCTTACTGCGGTCGCCGCCAGATGTTGTTGGCTCGCCGCCACTCCACCTCATTGAAATCGGTGTAGGTGACACCGTTGATCGTAAATGTTCCCGTGCGGGTACCACGAGAGGCCAACCACTGTTCCAAGGTGACCTTGGTCGGATCGCTGGTCAAGCGCTGTACCTGATCATCTTCGCCGCGTTCCATCCGTACAGAGTAGAGCTCGATCAGCCATGACTCCGTCGCTGCCTCCCCTCTCGCCAGTCGGGCGGCGGTGACTGAGGAGATCCGCCTGGACTTGATCGCTTGCGCGCACATCAGCGTAAGGCGTTTTGTGTCAAGGCTTGGTCGGTGCCTCGTCCGTCGTCTGTCCCTGCATAGCTAATGGGGTTGGTCCCGGCAGCGTGTGATCGGGTTGAAGAGACGACGGGCGGGGCTGCCCATGATGTGCGTCGAGGTAGCCGTGGTTCCTCAATGCCGCGTGGGGCTCGCCCCGACCCAGCTTGACGGGCCGTCTGTTCAGGTTAGGCGGCGATAGGTATCACCGTGCGACGTTGGGAGCCGTGAGTGGCGATGACCGGGTCTCAGCGGCGGCCGGTGGTGATGACGGCGTGCAACTGCCGCAGGATCGCCGCGGCGATCACCGTTTGGGCTTGGGTGGCGGTGAATTTGTTCTGCTCTCTGGTGGTCAGGTGGGTGAATCTGGCGGCGTAGACGGGGTTGGCGCGTTGCGCGCCCCAGACCGCCCGCCATGCAGCCAACCTCAGTCCGGGGCGGCCCTGCCCGGTCAGTTTCGTGCGGCCGACGAAAGTGCCGGAGAGTTTCTCCCGTGGTGCCAGACCGGCGTGTTTGACCAACGCCCGGGCGGACGCGAACCTGTTCGGGTCGCCGGTCTCGGCCAGGATCGCCGCCGCGCCGATCGCGGACAGGCCGGTGATCGAGGTGACGAGGTCGGTCAGTTGGAGGTCGTCCAGCACCGTTGTCATCCGGGTCTCGGTGTCGGTCAGCCGGCGGTGGGTCTCAAGCCAGTCGCCCAGCAGCAGCGCGACCCGTTCCAAGGCGCCCCGGCGGTGGGTGATGACACCGGCCGGGTCGCTCAGCGCCGCGAACAGCGCACGGACGATACGCATGCAGGGTTTCTGCCTACCCCGTCGGACGATCTCCCGGCGCACCGCCGATTCCAGCCGTTCCAGGCCCAGCCGGCGGGTCCGGGCCAGGTCCCCGCCGTCACGCTGCACCACCACGCTCATCGCCGCGGTCCAGGTCAAGGAACGAAACGGTTGCCGTGCGGTCGACAACGCAGCGGGCCAGACACACTCCAGCAGCGCTCGCATCTGCTGGACCTGGCTGCCCGATTCCACCAGCAGCTGCACCCGACGTGCGCCCAGATGCCGTAGCCGGCCCCACGTCTCATCTATCGGTTCGGGAATGTAGCAGCGCAACTGTGCTGCCAGCCGGGCGATGATCACAGCGTCTTTCTCATCGGTCTTGTCGAAGGTCAGATCCTCGCTGCGCCGCGCCCATGACGTCAACATCGGCTGGACACACACGAACGGCATCCCACGCTCGGCGGCCAACTGACCCAGCACCCGCCAACGGTGACCGGTCGGCTCGCACGCCACCGTCACCCCCGCGAAGCCCTTCGACGAAGCCTGATTACCCGCCCAGTCCAACGCCACCCCGAGATCCCACGCATGGCATCTGAATGTCTTACGTGCCAACACTTTCGAGTCATGGTCGGTGACCACGACCATCTGCTTCTCATCCGCCAGATCGATACCGACGATCGCGTTCGAGACCGGCACCAGCAACCGCAGCCGGGTAAGGCGCCCGTTGCGGTTGCGATCACCCCGGGACACGCCGCTACCGTTACCCATGAACGTCCTCCTCCTGCGATGGGACACCAAGCCCGACAAGCGCATCAGGAGGACGTTCCTACATCCTGCATCGACACGCAGAACGTCTTTCTATGCCGATCGCGCGCTGCGGCTCATCAGTGATCGTGACGCTCCGTACCCCGCTGGGGCCAGCGTGACTCTCGGGCCCGTGCGCACTCGTGCCGATGACAGTGAACGAGATCATGGCTTCGCCGCACAGGGATCTGAGTCCTGGCCGTTCAGGGACGTGGCGATGACGATCCCAACTGGACCGCTCCTCGTCCGCATCCAGCGCGGCGGGTAACACTCAGCCGGCGCGGGTGAACGCGACGTCCAGCACGGCGTCGAGGACGAGATATCCACCGAATCCGGCGACGGCAGCCGGTACCAGACCTATGAGACCGTACAGCCGATCGCGGGCGCCGCGGCCCAGGACGGGCGGGACGAGCGCGCCGGCCACCGAGACCAGCAAGGCTTCGCCCAGCGGCCGGTGGCTGGCCAGCAGGTACGCCCCCTCCGCGACGAAGACGCCGCCCAACAGGCACAGTGCGGCCACCCGCCGGGCGCGCCGTTCGTCACGCCACCATGCCCCCGCTGTGGCGAACAGTGGTCCCGCGGCCAAGCCGACCAGCGCCCACCCGGCCGGTCCGGTGACAACGGCCGGACTCACGGCGCGGTGCTCGAACACCACCAGCGAGCCGTAGAAGCCGGCGACCGCGCCGACGAGGACCGCTGTACCAGCGAGCCAGGTCCGCCAACCGCCGTCGCGCAGCACGGCACCGGCGGCGAACGCACCGACGACCCAGATCGCGCCGGAGTTGACCAGGCGGCTGGAGTCGCCGGGCAGGACACCGTTCAGCAGCAGCGACACTGAGCCCAAGGCCACGCCGCCGAGGGCCGCCAACAGGAAGCTACTTCTGAACGCCATGGGAGTGGATGCTGGCATACCGTTGCCCGGCAGTGCGCGTGGAAGACGGCACACTCGCACATGCCGCAGGTTACGCGCGGCCGCCGACATCCAGACCGTCACGCTTCGTGACAGCAAGCGGGCGTGTCGGACCACGAGCGCAGTGCTCGCCCGTGCCGATGAGCGCGTCCGGTGAGCGGGGTCCAGTGCGTCTTAAGCTGGGCCGGTGTCTGATACTGATCATGTCCGGCTGGAGCGAATCGCCGCTAAGCTGGCGGCGGCGCGCGCCTTGCCGACGTTGCCGGACGCCTTCGGTGTGGACGGGCACAGGTTCGACCTCGGTGCGCCTGCTGCTGAGGCGGCTGTGGTCGATTGGGAGGAGCGTCACGAGGTCGCGCTTCCCGCAGCGTACCGGTTGTTCGTCACGGAGTTGGGCGACGGCGGAGCGGGGCCTGGCGGTGGCATGCTGCGGCTACTGGACTCCTGTGATGACGAGGGGTGCCAGCCGGGGCACCTGGCCCTGCCCAGTCCGTATCTTCCCGGACCGCGGTACTTCGGCGACTGGGAGCAGCGGTACGAAGATCCGCCCGGCCCGGATCGGGTATTCCTGCGGGGCACGCTGCGGATCGCGTGGCACGGATGCTCGCTGTGCACACGGTTGGTCGTGACCGGGCCGGCCAGAGGACGGCTGTTCAACCTTGACATCGACGGACCGGTCGGCCCATACGTGGCCGAGGACGCCGGCTTCCTCGCCTGGTACGAGCGTTGGCTGTACGAAGCCGTTGCGGGGTACGACGTCGGCTGGTTCGGGGAACGGCTTCCGCTCGATGAACCGGCTCTGGTCGCGGTACTCGCCGGCGATGCATCACCGCAGCGGCGTGCCCGCGCCGGCGAGTCGCTGCTGCAGTTGGCGGCGGTCAGCGACCGGGGCTGGACAGCCGTGGCCGACGCCGTGAGCAGCGACGAGGACGCCGGCGTTCGGGCACAGTTGTTGTCTCTGCTGCGGTGGCCGACCCGCGACCGCTACCGCCGGCTGGACAACGCGGAGGCGGCGGCCGACGCGGTCGCGCGGTACGCCAGATCACGACCACGATCGGACCTGCGAGCCCTTGCCGAACTCCGCAAACTGACCTTCGCTGATGTCGCACCGGAATTGTCCAGTCCCGATGTCGAACAGCGCCGTTGCGCGGCGTACCACCTGGCCTGGGAGATCACGGCGAAGGGCGTCCCGCAGCACGTACTTGAGGATGAAGCCGGCAGGCTGCTGGACGATCCCGACCCGTTGCTGCGGTCACATGGCGTCGCCGCGGTCCGCCGGTACGACCTCGCGCGGCTGCACTCACGCCTGCGTCGGATGCAGCGAGTCGAGACAGATCACTGGGTTCAACACTGGCTCAGCCGGTGCCTTCACCAGCCAGCCGCACACCAGCGCACCTCGCCCGACCAGTTCGATCCCGACGCTCCAGCGTTCGTGCACCGAGCCGGGTGACACGCAAGAACCGCTATCCGGATCTAGCCACGATCCTCTCGCGAGCCGGGGTGCTGGTGGCGTGTGCAGGTCGTCTCTGGCATCGTCATGAACGTGTCCGAGTCGGAACGGCCTGCATGGAAGTCCACCGCTCGTGCGCTGGTGCTGTACAACCCGAAGGGCGAGTGGCGCTTCGCCGTCTACCACGCCCGGAGCACCAGCGACGGTGTGCTGGTTGACGTCCCGGACGAGGCGGCTCCGGCGGTCGCACAGGCACAACTCATGTAACCGGTGAACGGCACCAGCGCCACCCCGAACGCCGCCACCACCGCACCCAGCAGCTGCTGCCCACGGTGGCGCCCAAACTCACGAACGAAGCCATGAATCCGGCCCGCTTCGAAGTATCGCGAGTCGGGTCTTGACGGTTCGACCGTCCTCCACGCCGCGCGGTCGTGGTGGACCGATGACGGCACGGCAGTCATCGGTCGTTGTCGAACAACGTCCAGGCGGTGACGTGTTCATGGGGTTCGCCGGGTGTGCCCGTTGACCGGCTGACGCGGTGTCGCGCCGTACAGCAGCCGCAGCAGGTCGGCGTACCCGGATTCGGTGCCGATGGCCTGCCGTTGTTCAGGATGCGTGAGGTAGTAGTGGAGGGTGTGCACGAGGAACAGCGCGTTGACGGTGTCCGTGCTGATCCGCCGGCTGGTGGCCAGTCCACGGCGGCGGACCAGTTCGGGCTTGGTGTACTCGAGCCGCACTGACATGGCGGACGGTGTGGTCGGCGGCAGTGAACTTGGCGACAGGGCGTCCCACGGCACGGTGACGGAGCCGAGCGGGTTGCGTTCCGTGAGCCCGTCCCGGTCAAGCCACACACCGCTGCCGCGCCATGCCGCCGCAACGAGCAGCGCCGCCAGCACGACCAGCACGACAGCGAGCACGTCCAACGTCCTGGACATCGGGTCCCAGCCGGGATCGTCCTCCCGGCCATGCGCGCCCATCCGGGCGGTGACCTGGGCCGTGCTGATCAACGCGATGCTGGCAGCGGCGAAAACCTGACGGGGCTGCGGAACGGTACGAAACGCTGCCGACCGGGCATCGACGACGAACGCCGCCGGCCGGGGCCGGACCATCGCGACGGTCGCCAGCACGCTGAACGTGAGCACGAGCAACGACAGCACCGCCGGAATCGCGTACCTGGTGTCGCTGTCCGGCGCCGCCAGCTGCTGCACCCCGACGGATCCCACCGCGATCAGGACCAGACCTCCGGTCACCGAACGCGGATGACGCCCGATGCCGTCGAAGATCACGGAGAACATCCCGGCAGGGTACGGGGATGCGGCCGGCGCTGGCCAGCATGTGCGACGCTTCGGCTCGGCACCCGCCGCAGGTGCGGGTTCCAGCTCCAGCGGACTTCACGACCGCTGCGGGGACCACCCTTCAGGACACATTTGCCCAATGGGGGCATGACCTCCGCTCTGTCCGGATCGGTGTGCTTCGTTCCGTCGTAGCACGGCTGCGCAGCTTGATGCTCCTCGGCGTCTACGTGCCGGGCAGCAGCCGCAGTCCGAACGCGGTTGCGCGGTTTGTCTGCGACCGCGCCCAGGTCACGGTCAGGGACGCGCTCGCCGAGACGCGCGACACGACGCGTCGGTTGTATCCGCTCATAGCCGCGGACAGTGCTCGCTGCATGGAGCCGATACTCTCGTCGGGTGGATGATCCGTCCCAGTTCAGCGACGTCACCTGTTCTCTGTGCGGCCGCCACAACCGGCATGTCCGGGTCGTATCCACCGAGGCCGGGCCGATCATCTGCCAGGTGTGCGTCGCGAAGTGCGCTGAGATCTTCGACGAGGAGGTCGGGCTGACACCACCGCACGGCGGCTGGTCTCAGCGCTGGCCGTTGAAGAGCTAGCAAATTCGATGTCGCACCGTCCGCTCATGCCGCCGAGCAAGAGCGCCGTGGTTCTCAACCTTCGCTACGGTCCGTGCTCGGCATGCGGCCAAGGATCCGCGGGCTGCGTGCATTCATCAGAAATGATGACGGTATGGACCTTTTTCCAGTACATCGGCGGATCTTGTTCACGTCAGTTGGCTGAGGTCGGGCCTTCGTGAGGGCCGCATCGTGGGCGCGGTGTTGGCGGAGCCAGCTGCCCGTCACCGTCCGACGTCTGCACCGCGCTGATCACCGCAGGCGGTGGCCGCACCTTCGCGGGTTGTACTGTGCGCGGATGTCCCGAACATCGCGCACCGCGGTCGCCTTCGGGCTGACCTCGGTGGGCCTCGCCGTCCTCGGCCTGGCGGTCCTGCTCTACGGCACCTACATCGGAGTCCGGGACACCTACGTGATCCTGTCAGCCCCGTACGTCGGCGATCCCCTCCCCGCCGACATGCTCGATGACCTGCTCACCGCCGCCGTGCTCGAAGCCATGCTGCCGGCGACCCTGCTGGTGGCGGGGGTGCTGGTGTGCGCGGGGCTGGTGCTGGCGGGCCGGGACGCCGGGCGCACCGCGCTGGTATGGCTGTGCGGCGTCGGGTCTGGCGTGACCCTGGTGCAGTACGCCAATCGCGGGCGCCTGCTGGGCAGTTGGGACTTCGTCGTGCGGATCGGCCTACCGGCATGGGTCGGCGCGCTCGGCGTGCTGGCGGCCATGATCGGCCTGGCCGGGGCGGTGGTCAGCCTCGGCGTCCCGGCCGCCCGCCGGGCGTTCGCGGCGACCGGCACCGACCAGTCCGGCATCGAGCAGGCGGGCCGGGCTGGACCGCCGGCACCGTTGCGGGCGGCGGTGTCACGGTTCGCGGTGGGCGGCGTGCTCGGTCTTGCCGGGGCCGTCTTCACCATCAGCGGCGGCCTGTCGAGCGGCGGCCTGGGCAGCGGCGGTCTGGCGGACTTCGCCAGCGCTGCAGGCCTCATCTTTCTGGCCGGCGTCGGCGCGATGGCTGTCACGGCCGCCGGCGCGTGCTTCGCGGCGTGGGTCGCCGGGCGCGGCTGGCCGAATGGGGCGCATATTGCCCGGATCGCCGGGGTGCTACTGCTGCTCCTGCAGGTGTTGTCCCTGTACTGGGCCACCCGTACCACCGCCACCGGCGTGCGCCACAGCTCCTTCCTCGACAGCGACCTCAAGCTGATCGGCACGCTGATGCTCGTAACCACCGTAGCCGGCATCACGGCCACCCTCAGCGGGTTCGCCGGACTGGCCGACCCGCGCAACGAGCGGTTCCTGCGACCGGCCAGCCGCCGCCCGCATCAGGGTCAGCAATCCTGGACGGCAGCCAATCCACGGCCTGCGGACGATCCGGCGCCGGCGGGCGGCTACACCGTTCCGTAAATGTGGCTGCGCTCAGGCGTGGCAGGCAGCGGATGCTGCAACGGTTTGACGTCCTCCACCGAACCGGCGAGCTCCGGAAGCGCATACTCATCTGCCGCTTGATCGCATGCTCGGGCGGCCGAAGCCCTGCTACGCGTCGGGTGTGGCGTGTTCTGGCCGACTCGCCGATTGTCCACACCAGCAGGTACCGCGAGACTCGCCGCATGTCTCTGGAGGACGAGTTCGAGACGGCCTGTTGGGAAGCAATCGACGCCTGCAGCAAGCTGTCGCCGCCCTACCACCCGACCGCATGGCAAACGATGATCAAGAACTACGGCGCGGTAGAGGCCGCCCGCAGGCTTGTCGTGAGCGGTGACATCCAGACAGGGTTCGAACGCCTTGTTCGTGCCGGGCGCCCAGAGCTGACTATCGAGTATGCGATCACCGACCCGTACTGGCGGCCGCTGTTCGGCCCGCAGCATCGAGAAGCCGCGCAATGGCGACTAGATCGGGCAAACGTCGTACGCCAGTAGGCCAGCTCAGCCCGGCTGGTCTGCTTGGCATTAAAGGCCTGACAGGTTGATCACATGCACTCTCATGCCGCTGGTTGCGCGCGGCGCCGGCACCGTGGTCGTCGAACCGAGCGGCAGTCCTCGGCGACGCCGACGCTTCTTATCGTGCCGATGAGCAGCAGTTAGCCACGCGAGCATCGACCGAGTCGCGTTTGCCCACGCGGTTCAACGGGCAGGTCAGGGATCATCGACGGGTGGAAGACATCTCAAACGGAGTGGAGCTGCAGATCTGTGAACTTCGGGCCTTCAACCGGGCCGAGGCGACTGCGACCGTGCGTAACCTCCGCGGGCCGGTTTTTCGCAGTGCGCGGTTCTGCCGGGTCAGCGACTCGCCGGATCCGATCGACCTTGAGCTGACCGAAATCAGCTGGTACGGCAGAGCGGTCGACGAGATCCCCACCGGTCACACAGCCCTGGTCACGCCTCGTGGAGCAGCCGCGTCGATCCTCCGATCCGGCAACCTATCCGACGGATGGCAGTGCATCGAGGGCTGTAACACTTGATCGACGACGTCATCAACCGCGGGCCGGCACCGACATCCTCATCTGCCGCCGACCGCGTGCGGCGCCTCGCTGGCGACTGGCGCCCCCTGTACGCCGCTGCCCTGGTCCACGACTCGTATGCCAGGCGCTTCGTGTGTGACCGGGCTGCTAGACCCGGACCAGTCCCAGTACACCCTGACCCGGACCGCCAACCACAGCACCGGGCAGCGCCTGCGCCTATGCCGCGGACTGGCTCGTTGCCGTCACCACCAACGTGTAATGCGCATTCACCTCGAAGGTGCCCGACTTCCCGTGGACGCGGACCTTGTGTTCGCCGGCAGCGGGTGGATCGATCCGGGCCCAGAGCCCGCATGCATCGCCTCGGGTCTTGCCCGAGGTGTCGGTTACCGGGTTGCCCGGCCCGGCCATGAACGTGATGGCTTCGCGCTCGATGCGCTCGAGAGGTACCTCCGCGCCGTCGAACTGGATCGAGCCGGTGACGCCGGCCATGAAGCTGCGGCAGTCGTCTTCGTCGCCACTGACCAGGTTGATCGCGGGCGCGACAAGTCGCACGCCGAGCGGTACAGCGCAACGCCGCTGTACCTGACCGCCGAACGTACCGGCAAGGAACCACACATCACCGGGCTGGTTGCGTGCGCAGTGCGTGCCGGCGCGGTCGGCAACCGGATTCGTGTCGACGGGTTCGGTGGCGGCCCACTCCCACCAGCGGGCCTGAATCGAGCGTTCCGCCGGCGATGCCTTGGGCTCTGCGGTGCCAGCTCCGGTCGGTCCATTGCAGCCAGCGAGGACGACACCACACGAAGCCACGGCAATGATCCGACGCAACATGACCGAGACGATAGCGGGCGCATCGACCGTTCACTGCCCTTTGACCAGGTGCCGCAGCCAGCCGCCGTGGATCAACCTTGATCAGCTGCGCGCTATGCCGCGATGCGGGCGCGTTGGGCTCCCGTACATCGAGCCAACGCGAGGAGGCCCCGGCCGCTGAGCCGGGGCATCCTCAATCGTCTACTTGAACGCGAAACTGGCTTCTACGATCAGCGATCGACCGGTTGCGCTGCGCGTTTGCGGTTCTGTGACGGGCCCCCGGCTAGAGACAAACCTGCACGGCTTGACCGTGCCGTTGCCTGGGTTGAGCTGGGCTGATGCGTGGGTTGACCTCGTGTTCGAGCCGCCAGAGCGGTTGCAGGTTGGTGGTTCCGAGCGGGCCTCGTGCGGTGACGGCTGGCCCGTTGTCGGTGCTCGCATCGCACCCTCACCGTGGTCGACCACGACGCACTCATCTGGTGACGACCGTGCAGCTGATCGTGCCAGTTGTTGCCCGACGTTATGTTTGCGTCATGCTGCTGGCCAAGGGGCAGAACATGACGCTGCCGGTTGCGCGTATGCGCGTCGTGATCGGCTGGCGTCCGGGTGCGGGTGTGCCCGAGGTGGACGGTTGTGTCCTGGTGCTCGGTGCCGGCGGCAAGGTGGGTGGCGACGCGGACATGGTCTTCTACAACCAGCCCGCGCATCCGAGCGGCGCGGTGCGCCACGAAGGCAAGGCGGCGGGTGGTGAGACGCTCGCGATCGACCCGGCCGGCCTGCCGCCGGCCGTGGACCGGGTGGTGATCGGCGGCTCGACCGACGGTGGCACGTTCGGGTCGGTGCCGGGGCTGCACCTCGCGGTGCTGGACGCGGTGAGCGGGGCCGAGATCGCGCGGTTCCAGGTCGGCGACGCGGCGAGCGAGACGGCGTTCCTGTTCGCGGAGGTGTACCGACGCGGCACCGAGTGGAAGCTGCGTGCGGTAGGGCAGGGGTACGCGTCGGGGCTAGCGGGATTCGCGCAGGACTTCGGCGTGACGGTGGTTGAGGAGGAGGGGCCGGCACGCGCGGTCCCGCCCGGGCCGCCGGTCCCGTTCGGGCCGCCGGTCCCGTTCGGGCCGCCGGTTCCGTCTGGGCCGCCGGTTCCGTTCGGGCCGCCGGTCTCGTCTGGGCCGCCGGTTCTGCCCGCGCCAGCGGCTCCGGCACCGGCCTGGCCACCGCCCCCGGCCGGGCCAGCGTCGACGCCCGTCGATCTCCGCAAGCGTGAGCGGATCATGGGCATGGAGAGGCGGGTTGCCGCCACGTCCCCGTACCTTTTCTCGCTCACCAAACAAGCCGCCGTCAGCCTCGCCAAGCGTGGCCTCGACACACACACCGCCCGCGTCGCGCTTTGTCTGGACATCTCCAACTCCATGCAGGCGCACTACAGCAGCAACAAGGTACAGGCGCTCGCCGAACGGGTGCTCGCGCTGGGCATGCGCTTCGATGACGACGAGCGGGTGGACGTGTTCGTGTTCGGCAGTAGAGCGTCCGACAAGGGGCCGCTTGCCCTCGTCAACGCGCAGGAGTACGTGGCGCGCGCAGTGAACCCGAAAAAGCTGGCGTGGAGCACCCGGTACGGCGCCGCGATGAAACTCGTGCGCCGGAAGTACTTCGGCAGCGACGCGTACCGGCGCGTGCCGATCGCCGCCCCGACGCCGGTGTACGTCATGTTCGTCACCGACGGCGAGCCGGACGACCAGGACGTCGCCGTCGAACAGCTCCGGTCCAGCTCGTACGAGCCGATCTTCTGGCAGTTCATGGCGGTGGGCGGACGGGTCGCATTCCTGGACAGGCTGGACGACCTCGACGGTAGGTACCTCGACAACGCCGACTTCTTCTCGGTGAGCAGCCCGACGGCAATCGCGGATGAGAAACTGTTCGAACTGATGATGGCCGAGTATCCGGGCTGGCTGCACCGGGCCCGCCAGGCGGGTCTGCTGCCGCCGGCCTGAGCGCCGAGTGCCACGGCGGGTTCGACCAGGCGATCCCAGCCGCCTCATCGAGCGTCGCGACGCCCTCCAGCCCGTGCGTGACGCCGCTACGGAGCCATCGGCCCCCAGCCGCGCTCTCCCGCTCACCGCGCCGGAGACCGCCGCGCGGGCCGGCGGCACCGTGACGACAACCGTGGCCACAGCGGCGGCGATCTCCTGACCACGATCTTGGTGTGCGGATCTGCAGCCACACGCGCACTAGCGTTCATTACCCCGGGTGACGCACGGTGATTTATGGCTGCCACCATCGTCCCAGCCGTCAGCGGCGGGTCCCCGATTCCACCCGGACCGCGGCGAGTGGATCGAGGTCATGGTCGGCGCGTGGACTCCTACAGTAACGAGACCCGCGAAGGTGTGGCGTTCACCCCACCACCGCCCGCAGATCAGCTACGGCCGGTGATGCGCATTGCGCCAGGGAACCGGTCCACCGCCAAATGCCGGTAGCCGACGGTCAGCGCCGCCGTCGGCAGGCCGAGGCTTCGCATGATCGACTCGTGGTGCCGCTCGGCAAACACCAGGTCCTCGGGGTCGGCTTCCCCGCGCAGCGCCACCCCGATTCGGTCCGGGTCCGCGACATCGGCGGCGAACACGGCGAACGCGGCCGGGTCGGCACCGGCCGGCCCTTGCGGAACCGGCGCCCCGTCCGGCAGTACCTCCCCGTCCAGTTCGGCCCGGAACCGGCCGTCATCGTCCTCGAACCACTCGACCGCCATCTGCACCTTCGACACGTACCGGTGGACGCGGTGGCCGTCACGGTAGACCAGGCACACCACCAGGTCCGAGTCCGACACCTCCGACACCAGGACCGGACAGCGCAGTTGCCCGCTCACCGCCGCCGCGACCGGCCGCACGTCGGCGACGTCGTAGTCGCCCTCACGGGGCACGACCGCCACCCGCCGGTCGGCGACGGGCACGACGACCGCCTCAGCACCAGTCGCGGTCACGGCCCGCACGACGGCATCGAGGTCTGCCGCCACAAGGATCGTCTCGTAGCTCGTGCCCACCGTGTCACTCCGCCCCAAGTTCGGCAGCGTCGCGCAGGACGACACGCAACGGGTTCTCGCCGTGCATAGGCCGCCCCAGGTCGCGGGGCAGCCCGGGACGCAGCGCCGGGGCCACCGCCTCGAACACTCGGCCGAGGGCTACGTCGTCGAACTCGCGGTAGTCGTCGGTCGCCTGCAGCCACACGCCACCGCCGGCCAGCGGCCGCACCTGCGTGAACGCACCACTGTCCCGCAACCGCGACACACCACCGACCCGGGGCAGCAACTCCTCCGGCACGATCGTCACCCACGAATACCCGCGCAGATACCGACGGCACTCGTTGAGGGCATACTCGCGATACCGGGCGGCGAACGGCATCGTGGTCGGCACCGCCCGCTCCAACGCCGTGGTTCCCCCGTCGTAGTACAGGCTGATGTGACCGAACCCGGGATTGACGCGGTCGGCGAAGGTGAACAATGCCTCCAGCCACAGCCGCTGCTCGTCGAGACCGGTCATTGGGTCGAGGAACGACGACACCAGCGGATTGCCGGACAGGGCCAGCCACCCCGGCGACTTGACCGCGTCGTGGGTCACGTCCAGCACCAGAGTCTGCCAGCGGCGGGCGCCGTGCTCGTCATGCACACCGCACCACAGGTCAGCCCGCGACGGCTGCCCCTTGCCCAACTCTGCCCACAGCCACTGCAGACCGGCCGTACTGCAGTTGCGGGTCGTCTCCCGGTAGCCACGGGTCACGCCGAGCACACCGAACGGCGTGCCCGGCTCACCCGACGCCGCCAACTTCGCCGGCTGACCGGCAAGCGCGGCACGAACCTGCGGACGGATGGCGGCAGACATCTCGTCGATCCACCGACAGGTCAACTCGGCGAACGCACCGGCGGACGCGTCGACGTCCAGTTGAACGTCCATCACCAGCGTGTCAGCCATCGTCACCCCTCCACTACCGCGATCTCAGCCGCATCGTCGTCCTGGTACGCGGTGACGACGACTGATGAGTCGTCGCCGAGCGTCATACGCAGGCTGAGCAGTTGCAGACACGGTATGTCCGAGCCGCCGAACTCAAAGTCGTTGTCATCGCCGCGAACGGCCATCTCGATGCCCTGCCACGAGCCGACACCATGGCCTTGCAGGGCAAGGAACGCTGACACCTGCCACTGAACCCAATCGCCGATCATCGCGATAGTGTCCTCTGCCCGCCCGACCACCGGTGACAATTCCGGGCCCAGATGCGCGACCAGAGCGAGGGATACGACTCGGCACACGGCATCCTCTTCTGCCGCCGAGGGTGAGCGCGAGTTCAACCGTGTCCGTCACGCCGCGTGATGAGGTCACGCGGCGACCGGCGCGCTGAACTGCCGGTGAGCGCACACTGGATCTTCTGGGGTAGCCGCCCCCCGCAACCCGGCGTTCCGATGGTACGCTCCTTTTTTGAACAGGTTCAAAAAAGGAGCTTCATCATGGTAGGGCTCGATCCAAACCGTGCGACATGGCGGCAATTGGAGTCAGCTCGTCGTCCGGTTGTCGTGATCTTGTGACTAGCCGAATGCTTACCCCCTGGTGGCAGGCTCGGACCGTGTCCGCTACCGCCAGCACCGGCAGTACCGCGGCGACGCCGATCCTCGACTTGGCCAGCGTCCCGGTACTCGAGCTGATGGCCGACCTCGAAACCGCCATCGATCCGTTGACTCGGCTACGTCGTGCGCACGGTCTCATCGCGGCCCGGGTTCGACCCGTCTACGCCGTCGATGATCAACAGCCGGTTTCAGAAACATTGACTCGTGGCCGTGGGTCCTGCAGCCAACGACTCGCGGTGCTGGAAGCGGTTGCCCGGGCGATTGGCGTCGCCACCCGCTGCCGGGCACTGCTGATAGACGGGCGTTTCTGGTACCCGCGTTTCACACGGTTCCGCCATCTCGTCCCCAGTGAGGTACTGCTGGCCTGGCCCGAGTTCTATCTCGACGGCCGATGGGTCTCCACGACCGAGCTGTTCGGCTCCGTCGAGCAACTCAGTGCCAGCGGTGACGCCTTCACCAACAGCGGCGGTGAGACACTTTTTGACGCGGTGGCACGCACGGCTGTGGACTGGGACGGCGTCAGCAGCACACCGGGCGCCTGCTCGGCATGCGACCTGTCCGCGGCAGTCCTTGCCGACCTCGGCCACTTTGACTCCCGAGATCAACTATTCGCCACACACGGCCAGACCATGTGCTGGGGAGCTCGGACCCTCACCGCACCGATCCTGAACCGCTGGACAGCGAGGCACAATCAACCAAACTGATTTCAACAGGTGAGACCGAGCTGCATTTCCCGATCTCCGGTATTGGTTTGCACCAACACGACATCGCCGACCGACGGGTGCCCCGGGCACGGGACGACTGATGATCACAACTTCCGGCGCTCCCGCCCTCGGCTATCCCAGCCATCCAGATCCAGGGGCCTAACCTCTCTCAAGATCACACTTCCGCTCATTCCGCTGGTCGAGCGTCTCGCGGGCAGCAGGCCAACGGCCGCATGCGTCGTGGGTTCAGCCAGGTGACGCGCCAGCCGCTCGTTCGAGGGCGGCGCGGATCGGTCGACGTCGCTCGAGTACCGCCGCGTAGCCGTCCTCCCAGAGTCCCGGCAGCTCCGAGTTGGCGCCATCGATACGGTCCAACGCCCGTAACGCCAACGACGGCAGCCCGTCCGGCACGTCGACGCTGCCGCCGGCTTTGATGAAGTCCGGCACGTACGGGGAGTCAAGGCGCGGGCCGCCGGGCAGCTGCGTAGCGATGACAGCCGCCGCCGCGATCGCCTCAACAGCGAAGTCGCTGTCCAGGTACGTTCCGGCATCGTGACCGACCACGACGGTCAACGCCTGGCGAACCATCGCTACCCGTCGGCCCGCCGGAGCATCGTGCAGCTCACGGCACCAGTCGGCAGCGGTGTCATTGTCCAGCGGACCCATGTCCCAAGTTCCCACGCCACGATCATCACCGATCCGGTGGGCAAGCTCGTCATCACGCCTGCCATGCACGACGATGCAGGCCTCCTGATGGCCGGACGGCCTCGATCACGTGCGCGCTCATGCCGCAGATGTTGCGCGGCGGCGGGCTTGAAGGTCATCACGCTTCGTGGTGAGCGCCCGTGCGCGTCGAACCGTGCAGCTGCGCACACTCGTGGCCGATGAGCGGGTATGCGATCTTGTACGCGGACGATGTCTTGAGCCGAGCTTCTGTCAGGGCACTGCCGAGCCAGCCAGGGGCTGGAATTGCAGCGGCGAGGCGATTGCCTGCCGGGACCGTCAATCAGATGCGCGAGGCCGCGGCCAGGTCACAGGTTCGGCGCCCGGTCGTGCTGATGAACGCGCGACTCGCAATGGGATACTCAGCGTATGGCGGGTTCGTGGTGGGCTTTCGGCGTTGGTGTCGTATTTTCGGTGGTTGGCACTGTATTACAGTTTCATGCGAGGCCAGGCCGAGAGACTTGGCCGGTTGCGGTGTGTGCCTAGATGTGGGTAAGGATCTGGCGGACCGGATGGCCGAGGATGATCGCAAGCTGGGTAAGTTCGTCTGGGTTGAACTGGCACTCGGCGCGAGCCGGGTTGGCGACAGCGATCTCGAAACGGGCAAAGCCGCACGGCCAGTCGAACCCCAGGGTGTCGAGCGGTACCGGGGCGCTGCAGCAGGGCACGGTCACGTTCAGGTTGTCGAACTCGCCCTCGGTCTCTTCCAACAGGTCGGAGTACCAGTCGACGGGGATGTCGCTCCCGCAGCGGGGGCAGGTGATCCGCTCAAGGTTCTCGCCGGCGTCGACCGCGGTGATCCGGTCGTAGAACTCCACGGTGACTTCCTGTTGTACGCCGTCGGGGTCCGGGAACACTCGCCAGACGTATGCTTCGGCCTCGTTCGCCGCCTCGGGAGTCGGTTGCCAGGTGGCGTTGGTCGGGATCGCCGAGGCGTAGAAGTCACTCATGAGCTGCCATTCTCGCGCAGATCCGCCGGTGTCCAGACTGGGGCTACCGCCGGCGAGCTGAGTCCGATTCGAGCATCAGGCCGGTGTGCGCCAGGAAGCCGTCGATGAGATCGGGCCGGTATTGAATCCGCTTGAGTCGGTGCTTGACTGTCGCCTGAAGGTGATCGACGCCTTGGACGGCGAGGTTGCCGATGCTGCGCTTGAGATGCGACCAAACCCCCTCGGTCGGGTTGAGGTCCGGTGCGTAGGCGGGCAGCCGGATGACGTGCAGCCAGTCCCGGGCGGCGATGAGCTGCCGCATCGCGGCGCTGACATGGGTGTTGAGGTTGTCCCAGCACAGCACGATCGGACCGCCGAGCTGCTGGTGCGCGGCGTCGAGCAGGCGGATGTAGTCGGTCTCGGAGAAGCTGCGCCGCTCGCCTTTGCGTCCACGGTGGACAATCGTGCGGTAGATGAACCGGGACCGCTGCCCGGGTTTGACACAGACGAGGCCGGCGATCGAGATCCGGCCGGATCCCTTGCCGGACACCGGAACCACGGGGGTGTGGCCGCGGCGGCCCCAGGTGCGGGCCTTCGGTGGGCGCAGCGTCTGACCCGCCTCGTCCTCGAAGACGAGCCACGCGTCGCGCTGCGCCGCTACCATTTTCCCGCCGGCCACACCTCCCGCCGCCAGGTCACGACCGCGTCCTCGTCCCGCTCGACCGGCCGGTGCTTCGGTACCTGCACGCTGAACCCCATACGGTGCAACAGGTACGCGGTGCCGCGCAGCGTGTACCGGGTGCGGAACATCCGCGCGATCAGGTCCGACACCCGCGACAGGGTCCACCGCTGATCAGCGCCGAACCCGTGCACCGCCGGACCCTCGTCCAAGGCGTCGGCGAGCCGCCGCAACCGCGGACCGTCCAGCCGGCACCGGTTGCCGCCAGGCCCTTTCGAGGCGAGCGCCGGCTCACCACCCCGCTGCCACTGTTGCCGCCAGCCGAACACCGCCGTCTGTGACACCCGCAACCGGCGCGCGACCTCCCGCACCGGTACACCCTCGGCGAACCAACCCGCCGCCTGCAACCGCACCTGCTCCCGCCTCGCCCGCTGCTGCGCGGACAGACCACCACCATCCGGGTATCTCATACCTCCGGCCTACAAAACCCATCGAACAATGTCACGTCGACACGCCGACAACGCATCGATCAACCCAGACTTTCAAGATCTGTATCGCGGTCAGACCCGGCTGCACAGCGAGTCGGACCTGCGGGTCTTCCTGCGCTGGTGCACCGATCACGACCTCGATCCGCTCGCCGCGGCCCGGGTCGACATCGAACGGTACGTCCGCTGGCTGCAGGAGGTCCGCCACTACCAGCCGTCCACGGTATCCCGCCGACTGTCGATCGTGACCGGCTTCTATCGGGTATGCGTGATCGACGGCATCCTGCCGCATTCGCCCGCCGACTACGTCCGCCGGCCGACCGTCCCGGCCGAGTCACCGACCCTGGGGCTCGGGCATCCGCAGTTCGAGACGCTGATCACCACCGCGAGACTGTCGGCCAACCCGAACGACTTCGCCTCGATCGCCTTGCCGGGCCTGCTCGGGCTACGGATCTTCGAAGCCTGCGGGTCGAACATCACCGACCTCGGCGAGGAGCACGGCCACCGCGTCCTGCGCGTGCGCGGCAAAGGCGGCAACGTCGTCCCGATCCCGCTGCCACCAGCGGTCGCCCGGGCGATCGAACGCGCCATCGGCGACCGGGTCGACGGACCGATCCTGCGGAACATGCTCGGCGGGCGGATGGATCGCCACGCCGCGCCCCTGCGGCTCAGGCACCTCGCCGCGGCCGCCAGCGTGCGGCTGCCCAGAATGCACCCGCACATGCTGCGACACACGTTCGTCACCACCATGCTCGACGCCGGCGTCAGCCTCCGCGACGTGCAGATCGCCGCCCGCCACGCCGACCCCCGCACGACGATGCGCTACCACCGGGCACGCAACAACCTCGACCGCCACCCCAACTACATCCTCGCCACCTACATGGCCTCCGGCACCTGACACCGCGGCTCGCGACCATGCCGAATAGGGGGCGTTGCGCAATGTTCTCGCGAGCATGCTGAAGGGGTGAGTATGAAGGGTGGTCTCGAACCCATCGCGGACGTGTCCGCGGGCGACTGGATCGCCGAGCGGCTGCGCGGACCGTATGGGACGGTCGGCTCGGTGGTGCCGCACGGCTTCGCGGCCTATGCCCGCGTCCTGCACCCGGTCGAGCTCTACGACGGCCGAACACCGCTGACGTGGGCGCAGGTCTGCCAGCTCACCGGACGCATCCCGCACGCCCTCATGCAATGGGCTGCCATCGCCACCCCTACCGCCGAGGCCGCAGTCGCGACAGCCCCGTCCGGCCTCTGGACCGACGGCGACGTGCAGGTGGGCAGACTCGCCCCGTCCGCGCTCAGTGCGCTGATCGACGTCCTGGCTCCCGTCAACGGCGGGCAAGACTGCTTCCACGCGCTGTGGGAAGGCTGGGGCTGGGTCGACGGTGCCGGAGTGAAGGTCCTCTCCAGCAGTGACGACGGCCATACCCAGCCAGCACCTGCACCGGAGCCTGGAGTGTCCGGTGAGGTGTGGGCGATGCCGCGTCTGCGCCTGCCCCACCGCAACTACCTGCTCTTCCGCGGACCGCTGCAGGCGGCACTGGACATGGGCTGGCATGGGTCTCCCAGCGGGTTCGAGCCGCAATCACCCAGTCTGCTTTGGCCAGCTAACCACTCTTGGTGCGTCAGCACAGAGATCGACTTCGATTCCACCCTCGTCGGCGGATCCGCGGACCTCATCAGTGCCATGCTCACCGCACCCGGCCTGGACGCATGGCCTGTCGAGCCCGGCGACGACCTCACTGCCCTCGCCGACCTGCCCAACTCCTTGCCCTGAACCGAAAGCAACGTCCGCACATGCCGCCGTCAGTGCGTAGCTTGTGGTACATCGCCACGAGGAGTGCCATCGTGGAGAGTGGCTGGTGCGCGGTCGATCAAGGGTCCCGCCGCGGCGGCGCCGCCAACACCGTCAACAGGGCGTGGTCAACGACGCTCGGCCCAGGGTCCGGAGGGCGCCGGTGCAGTTCGGTGGCGGGCGCTCTGGGCCGGGTGCGGCGGAGACTGCCGGTCACCGGCCCGGGGATCGCAGACGCCCGGCGCGGGTCTTCGCGAGGTTGCGGACCCGCTTCGTGCGGCCGGCCTCGCCCAGCACCGCCAGTACCGCGGCTGAGTCGGCCTCCTCGACCACTTTGCGCTGGAGCCAGTTTGACGCGGCCGCCAACGCCTCGCGATCCACCGGCTCGCCGGACTGCAGCGCCTTGAACAAGGCCCACTCCTGCACCCGCCGCGCGATGAACCCGTCGGCGCCCACCGCGTCCACCACCGGCTCCGCCCACGCGGCGAACGACGCCGCCGAAGCCAGCCCTTCGGCCCGGGCGTCCACAAGAGACATCAGCACCGACTCCGCCATGAGCCGGTCAGGATCGGCGAGCAGAGCTGCGAGCAGCGCCGGGTCGTCATCGGGCCCGCTCTCCCGCACGGCGGCGCTGAGCTGGTGGAATCGGGCGCGCCTGTCGGTCGGATCGTCGTTGGAGGTCATCCGGCGAGGGTACCGGCGCGTGAACACTGCCCCGCCCCCGCTTCCGGGGCCGGGTGCAGCGCGGTCGCCCGCGCCGCAGCGGCGCACTGCGGCACCCGGCGTGCGAATCCAGACCTGACCCCGCTCGCGGGTCACGCGCCGCGCAGCCAAGCCCCTCCGCCACCCCGTCTTCCACAGGACGGCCGGCATGCCCCGAGCACCAACACCATGATCGGATGCGCGGACATGCCGCAATCCGCTCGAGTGGTGGTCCGTGCCTACGGCCGACAGGCGTTGCCAAGGAGAAGGAAGCTGATTGGCACGGACGGACTCTGCTGTCATGATCATGCGACCGTAGGGCGGTCGCTCGGACGCCGCCATGATCGAGGTGGTGCAGTGGGACTCTTCAAGCGGCGACCGCCGACTCCCGTCAATCGGCTCATGGCCGCCGCCGGGCTGCCCACCGCCGGCGGTGAGATCCCCGTGCGGGATGTCGTCATGGAGGTGGTACGTCGCAGGAGCGGGCGGGTCGCGGCGACCCTTGCCGTGGTCGAGGACTTGCTCGTTGAGCAGGGCGACGCGTCGCGTGTCGCGCTGGATTTCCTGGAGGATCTTCAGAACGCGGCGTCGCACGGAACGGAGGGCCTGCTCACCACCGAGGAGCTGTTGCCGTTGCGAGGACCTCGGACGGTGGAGGGCTGGGAATCGGTGGACCGGTTCTGGGCCGCTGTCGTTGCCTGGTGCGACGAGAAAGGGGTGGAACTGGAGTCGAGTGCATCGCTCCGCGCTGTCGAGCATCCGGGACTGCGATCGATCATGTGGCCGTCGTGTCGGAGCCTGGCCGACGGGCGACGGGTGGGCCTCAGCGACGTGCTGCAGTACGAGAAGGCGACTGGCGCGCAGATGGCCACCTTCGGGCACCACCCGAGGGAATGACGGGGGCGCCCGGCAGTCGTCAGGATCACTCGATCAGATGCACCCTCATGCCGCCGAGGGTGAGCGCGGGTTCGACCGCGTCCGTTACGCCGCGTGATGAGGTCACGCGGCGTCCGGCGCGCTGAACTGCCGATGCGTTGGCCCATTGAGCAGCGCGCAGCACGCCCCAAAGCTGGGCCGGTGTCTGAAGTCGATCATGTCCGGCCGGAGCGGATCGCCGCGAAGCTGGCAGTGGCGCGTGCCTTGCAGTGGGGGGAGCGCCCAGGCCCGTGGCGCGGCAACGCCGCCGAGGAGGCCGAGGCCCGGCTGGCCCGGGACGTGCCGCCGCCGTTTCAAGCCGTGCTCCGGTTCGTGCTGCGGGCGACCCCGGACAATGTCGACGTGGAGAACTGGCGCTGGGGTCAGATACCGCCCGGGTTCGTCGGGCACGTCCACGACCGGATCACCGGCATGGTCAGCCCCGGGTCGGTGACGACCGCACTCGGCGCGATCGACGAGACGGTGACCGGCGAGGGGTGCACGATCCACCCGCGGGCCGCCGTCCAGGGCATCGCCGATGAGCTGCGCCGCGACCGGACCGAGCTTTTCACGACCCGCGTCAGCCAGGCTCCGGGGCGCTGAGTGGGCTTCTACGGAACCTATGTGCTGGCCCGGTCGGCGACGCTGCTGCCGCACGTGCCCGGCATGCGGTCGGCGTTCGGCAGCCGGTGCATGCTTATCGACCGGTACCAGGATGGGTGGCAGCTGGCCGGCCTCATGACGCCGATGCACCACGAGTGGCCGGCCATCCACGGCGGGCCCGTGCCGCTGGCGGTCGCCACCGGCGCGCCGGTGCTGGCTGTGGAGATCAAGGAGAGCTACTGCCTGCAGTACGGTGGCGCGACCCCTGACGGCCGGCTGTGGCTGGCGCACTTCGCCGACGCCGAGGACAACGACAAGGGCTGCATCTTCGATCACCACGACGACTCCACGGTGCCGCTGCCCGCCGGCGTCGACGTGCCGGCGAACGACCTGGCCGGCCTGGCGGACCGCCTGGCCGGCTGGGCCGCCGATGCCGGCCTCGACACCAGCGCGCCACGGATCGCCGAGGCGATCGGCACCCAAACCGACGAGTCGGTCGTGGACGCACTGGTGCCGGCACTCGGACTCGTGCCGATGGACACGGTGTACCCGGCCGTCGAGCTCAACGACCTCGACTGGTCGGAGTGCTGGCGGCGCGCCGACAACGCCAGCGTACGGGTGATCCAGGAATGGAACCTCCGCAGGTCCGGCGACCTCGAGCCGCTGGACGGCCGCCCACCGGCGGGCGCCGACGAGTTCATCCGGTTCCTGGACCTGGTCGCCGACTCCATGTTCGGTGGCGGTCTCACCCGCGCGGAGCTGCGCGCCGAGGCGGCCCGGCTGCTGAAGACGTACCCGCAACCGTAGCCACAATCGAAGCGGCGGCGTCGAAACACTGGCGTCGTGGCGCCCGACGAGCCGAGCGCTTGATCAGCTGCGCGCTCATGCCGCGTATCGCGCGCGCACGAGTCAAGGACCTCGATCATGCAGCGCCACGTGCACGGATCGGTTGGGTTTATCGGACGTTGACGACTCGGTCGGGCTTGCGGCGTAGCAGGCGACGCGGGGTGAGTCCGGTTTTGCCGAGGATGTGGCCGGTGTCATCCAGGCGCCATGTTGTGGCCACGACGCGGTCGTGGCGCAGCCATTCCTCGCGGATGACGGGCCGGTGCAGCTGGCGTAGCAGCCAGTCAGCAGTCCACGTCGCGTACTGTTTCGGGGTGGCGTGCACGCCTACGACGGTGAGATCCTCCGGGTCGTTGCCGTCATGGTCATCCATGAGGTAGTCGTCACCCCAGACGCCGTGCAGAGCGGAGCCGAACGAGCCGCTGGTCCAGTAGGCGACTTGGAGCGTGCTCCGGGGAATCGTAACGCGTGGTACCTCCACGTCGATGTACAGCGGTGTGAGCCACCGCTGTGATGACGTGTCTTGCGGCGAAAGCTCCTCGATGCGCCAACTGGCGGCCTGCAGGCGGAGCTGGTCCAGGAACGCCTTCTCTTGATCGTTGCGGCCAGTCTCGTTCGGAAACCAAACCGGCTGCAGCATGTCAGCCACCGCCAGATCATGACCCGTGGCCGTGGTGCGGGTCCAGGCGGTTTCAAGCCTTGGTCATGAGGTCCGCTGCAACTGCATGAGCCCAAGATCAGCTTACTGATCTGTCGCCGATGGTGCGCGATGGGCGGCCCGAGCTCGTCACCGGCCGTGACCAGTTCCTGGGAGGCCGAGGCTTCCTGTCCTGCCGAATACAGTGCACCTGATCTTGCGCGTGGCTGCCGCTTGCTGCTCGCGCGCGTGCGTTGTGAAAGTCCATCCGGCTGGAGCCCACGGGCCTGGGCTGGACGGCTATTCGGCGCGGATCGCCTCGGCGAGCTGGTCGAACGTGCGCTCCAGGACCGCTGGCCGCTGCGTATTTGCTCGGGGGTCGGCTCCAGCCCGAGTGCCCGGCCGATTTGACTCAATGGTCGGCGGCTCCCGCGCGGACGACGCCGGATTCGTACGCGTACACCACGGCCTGGACCCGGTCGCGCAGGTTGAGCTTGGCCAGCACGCGACTGACATGGGTCTTCACGGTGCCCTCGGACAGGTGGAGCCGGTCGGCGATCTCGGCGTTGGACAGGCCTCGGGCGATGTGCGTGAGCACCTCGCGTTCCCGCTCGGTCAGCACACCGGGGTCGGTGACGGCGGCCCGCGGTGCTCCCGCCGGTACGTATCGTTCGAGCAGCCGGCGGGTCGCGCTGGGCGCCACTACCGCGTCGCCGGCGGCCACGACGCGGATCGCGGAGAGCAGGTCGGCGGCGAGGGTGTCCTTGAGGAGGAAGCCGCCGGCGCCGGCCCGCAGCGCGGCGTAGACGTACTCGTCGAGGTCGAAGGTGGTCAGGATCAGGACCCGGGTCGGGCCCGCCCCGCCGGCCCGGATCAGGCGGGTGGCCTCGACCCCGTCGACGGATGGCATCCGGACGTCCATCAGCACGACGTCCGGCCGCAGCTCGAGCGCCATGGCGGCGGCCTGCTCCCCGTCGGCGGCCTCGCCGACCACCGCCATGTCGGGCGCCTGCGTCAGGATCAGCCGGAATCCGGTACGGACCAGTGCCTGGTCGTCGGCGAGCAGCACTCGGATCATGCTTGCCTGTTTCCGATCGGCAGGTTGGCCCGCACCTGGAACCCGCCGTCAGGCCGGGGGCCGGCGGTGAACCGTCCCCCCAAGAGGCGGACCCGTTCCCGCATGCCGGACAGGCCGTTGCCGTCGGCCACCACCGCGCCACCTCCTTTGCCGCCGCCATCGGCCCCGCCTCCGACGGCACCGTTGCGGATCTCGATGTCGAGCTCGGTCTCCCGGTAGCACAGGACGACGTCGGCGGACGAACCCGCGCCGGCGTGCTTCATCACGTTGGTCAGCGCTTCCTGCACGACGCGGTACGCCGACAGGTCCAGCGGCGCGGGCAGCGGCGCGGCCACGCCATCGATGCGCAGCCGTACCCCGGTGCCGGCGCGGCGTACCTGGTCGACCAGGGTGGGCAGCTGCGCCAGTCCGGGTGGCGGGTGCCACGCGTCCTCGCCCTCGCCCAGTGCGTCGAGGACCCGGCGCATGTCGGTGAGGGACGCGCGGCCGGTGCGCACGATCGCATCGAGCGCGGCCCGGGTCTCGGCCGGCTGGTCGTCCAGGGCCGCCGCGCCGCCCTGCGCCTGGATCACGATGAGGGACAGGCCGTGCGCGACGACGTCGTGCAGCTCCCGGCTGATCCGGTCGCGCTCGGCGGCCATGGCGAGGGCGGCCCGCTGGTCCTGTTCGCGCTGCAGGTCCCGTGCCCGGGCGGCGAGCTGGTCGAGGTAGGCGCGGCGGCTGCGGCTGCCGGAGCCGATCGCCCACGCCGCGACCAGCGCGCCGCCCAGCACGGCCGGGCCACTCCACCGGGCCGCCCCACCGGCGTTGTCGCCGGTGATCAACTCGGTCCGTTCGAACGCCGGGCCCGCGCCCTGTTCGACGTTGTTGACCTGGAAGGCCATCAATGGAATGCCTGGTGCCGACCGTCCGCGCAGGGCGAAGTACCCGTTCCAGCAGAGCAGGACCAGCAGGACGCCGGCGAGCGTGGCCAGGGACGTCGCCGGCGATCGGCGGGCGGCGACCGTGTACACGAGGATCAGCACGGCGGCGTCGGACCCGCCGATGAGCGAGCCCTGCGCCACGTGCGCCGCGACGCATACCGTACTGACCACCAGCATCGCGAGCGGCCAGCGGTTGCGCAGCCCCACCGCGATCACGGCGACGCCGGTCGCGATCCACCAGAGCACCACGGCGCGCTGGTACGGGGGGCCCAGCAGCGCGACCGCGGCGAGCAGGCCGGCCGCGAACGAGGCGTCGCGTAGCGCCGCCCGACCGGCAAACCGGCGTGCCGCGGTGAGGACCTGTCCTGCCACCGGGCAAGCCTACGGTCCGCCGCCGGGCCGGCGCGTCTGTCGTACGACGGACCCGGGCATGGCGCACATCCCTCGCGCGGCAGAACGCGATGACGACTCCGGCCGGATGCGGGTAGCGCGCCCGGGACCGGAGGCTGCTGGCATGACCACACTGCGACCCTCTCGACGCTCCGTGCTGGGCCTGCTCGGAGCAGTGCCGCTGGCCACCGGCGGGCTGCTGGCGGTGCCCGCCTCCGCCCACGCCGGTGCCGAGTCCGACCACCGCGGGTCCGATCCCGTCCCGGCGGACCTGCGGCCCGGCGGAGCGCTGGATCAGCTCATCGCCCAGTCCGCCGCCACCGACCGGTACTCCGGCACGTTGCTGTTGCTGCACAACGGTCGCCCGGTGCTGTCGCGCACGTACGGCATGGCCGACAAGGAGCGGTCCATCCCCAACCGGCCGGACACCATCTTCACGCTCGGCTCGATCACCAAGATCTTCACCGGTATCGCGATCGGCCAGCTCGTACAGCAGGGCAAGGTCGCCTACCACGAGAAGCTGAGCGCCTACCTGACCGGCTTCCCTGCGGCAATCGGCGACACGGTGACCGTGCATCAACTGCTGACGCACACCTCGGGCATGGCAGACGTGGCACGCGACAGCGGCGACGTACTCAGGTCCTGGACCAGCGAGGCAGAGGTGACCCGCGAGCTGCTGAAGCTCGTCCAGGCGGCACCGTTGCTGTTCCCGCCCGGCACCGGCTACACATACAGCAACAACGGCTACATCACCCTGGCCTACATCGTCGCCGCCGTCTCCGGCCAGAGCTTCTACGACTACGTCCGCCAGCACATCTTCCGGCCGGCCGGGATGATCAGCTCCGACTTCTACAACCGCGATCAGTGGGACACCAACCGCCGCATCGCCCACCCGTACGCCCCGCCGCCATCCGGCGGCGCGCGCGTCGACAACCACCTGCTCGACACGTACATCGGCCACGGGGCCAGCGGCGCCTTCTCCACAACCGCCGACCTGACCGCGTTCGTCACCGCGCTGACCGGCGGCAAGTTGCTCGACACCGCGCACACCTGGCTGGCGACCGCCCCCAAGTTCCCGGCGCCGCCGCTGCCGCCCAAGCCCGGCCTACCCGCGCAGTCCCTGTTCGAGTGCTACGGCCTCAGCGCGGTTCTGGTCAACGACCACTGGGGCCTCGGCCACAAGGGCGGCACCACCACGGGCATCTCGACCGCCCTGGAGTGGTACCCCGCCAGCGGGTACGTCTACGTGAACCTCTGCAACTACGAGGCCGGCAGCACCACACCCATCGACACCCAGGCTCGACTGCTGATCACCGGGGCCGGAGAACACCGGCCCCATCCCTGTCACTAGGTGACTTCTCTAGCCTGGCCAGCAAGAGTTGTGGCCCCGGCGCAGAACCGGGGCCACAGCGGAAGTTCTATGCCAGCCGACGAGCACCCCGTTGGCCCGCAGACGGAGGGCCTCCGGCCCGGAGCAACACACACATCTGCCGCCGTTGGTGTGCGACGCAGGCCAGAGCTCGTCACCGGCGGTGAGCAGCCTGACCAGGTCAAAGCTTCCGATCGCGCCGAGAGGTGATGGCCGATGTGGTTGCGGGTGGGGATGCTCATGCGTCAGTATCGGTGCATGACCTACGGGAAGGGCGCTGTGCGCCGCGCAGCGTGAGCCGCCTGGTGCCGGCGGCGTCGCTGGGCAGTTGGGCGTGGCTGGAAGCGGGTGTCGTCTCGGGCGATCTGCTGGTCCCGGGTGATCATGCACGGTCATGGCTCTTCGACACGATCAAGGCCGAGCGGGACGGGCTGGCGACGCATCGGCTGGTGGCCGTGGCGAGCGATGATCGTGTCCCGGTGCGCCGGGCGGTGTTCACGTTGCTGGACGAGCTGTGTTCCTTGTATCCGGGCGGCTGGCCTGCGGTGGCGGACGGCGCCGAGGCGGCGTTGCGCGACGCCGATCTGCAAGTGCGGTGTGCCGCGGCGGCGTTGCTGGTGCGCACCGGCGAGCCTGATCGAGTGGTGGCGGTGCTGGCCGCCTCGTGCGATCCGGTCGTCCGGATCGCTCTCATGCAGGCCATGTCCCGGCGCGACGTTGCGGGGTATCACGCGGTCGCGGGCTGTCGGGCGACCCTGTATCGGCTGCGGTCTGACTCCGAGCCGGCCGTGCGGCTGCTCGCCGGTGTCGCGGCGTACCGCAGCGACGACCCGGCGGCCTGGCCGGCGCTGGACGCCGCGATCCGGGCCGATGTGGAAGCCGCCGCAGATGCGTTGGCAGAGCCCGGGTTGTCGTGTCCGCAGACGCCGGGCGAGGTGTGGGCCCGGGCGCTGACCGGCCTGGACCGGGAGCAGGACTGCTGTGCCTGGGCACACCGGCTGACGGAACCGTGCGAACGTCCGCAGCTCAGGCTCGACGGCATACGGATGGCGGTTGCGGCGATGCGGACGTGGCGCGCCGCGCCGGTCCGGTTGACGCCGATGCTGACCGGCATCGTTGAGGAACACCCGTCCGAGGGACGGTCGGCGGCCCTGCGCGCGCTGGCGTCATCGCTGACCGCGTCCCGGCTCGGCGCCGACAGCCTCGCGGCGGTGCTTGACGATCCCGAGGTCGGCGCGGCGGCCGCCACCGCCCTGGGCTGCGTCGGCGACCACCGCGCGGTGCCGCACCTGGTACGGCTGATGCTTGCCGGCAGTGCCGAGCCTCGGCTGGCGGAGGCGTTCCGGGCAGTTGCCCGGGCCGGCGCCGACTCGCAGGCACCGGTTGCCGCCGGCCGCCGGATGCTGGCCGCAGTTCCGGACTCGTGCGCGCCCGAGCTGCCGATGCGGGTGCTGGCCGCGTTCGGGCCGAGCGCGGCCGCGGCCGTGCCGGAACTCATCGCCAGGCTAGAAGGGGCCGAGAACGACACACCGGACTGGGCGTTCCACGTCCTGGGCACGATCGGTCCCGCCGCCGCGGCCGCGGTCCCGCACCTGCGGCAGTACCCGACGCAAGGCGCCACGTCCGCCCTGCTCAAGATCACGTCGGATCGTGCCGTGGCCGAACGGTACCTCGCGGGACACCCGGAACAACTCCGCCGTGACCGCCTCGCAGCGCAGCTGCTGACCTGGCTCGCCGAGCACGGCGGGCTCACCGCCCGCCAGCACCGGCAACTGCGAAGCCTGTTCAAGACTCCCGGATGCGCGCAGGTGGAATCGGCCGCTGCGCTGTGGCTGCAGGAAGGTCCCGCGGCCACCGACGAACTGCTCGCGGTCCTGCCGCAGTACCTGCCCGACGACGTGCACGGGCCCAAGGCACTCCTGGTGTTCACCGCGATGGGATCGCACGCGCGGCCGGTCCTGGACCGGCTGGATCGGTTCATCACCTCGCCGCGCCGAGCTGGGCCCAATATCAGTGACGATGACACCGAGATGCGCACGGACGAGAGGCTCCTCGCCGCGACCATCACCGCCCGTGAACGCATCGCCGGATGAATCCCCCCACGACGAGGATCCCCTCACCACCCAGGCATACACATCCGCACTGAGCGCCTCGATCACGTTTCCGCACATGCCGCATAGTGCTCGTCACTCGCTGTCAAGCCGATCAGTCGGGCCGGCTTCCGCTCGTGCCGATGACAGTCCACGTGATTATGACGGGAGCGTCGTATATCGGGACGTGTCGATCAGCGGCCGTTGACATGCGAGGGGTGCGGGTCGACCGTTGGGTGCGATTGCTGCGGGTTGCTTGCTCAGTGAGGTGGCTGGTCGGCGAGTCGGTGGAGGACGAAGATGCCGCCGTGGAGGGGTTGGTCTCGGCGCTGGTCGTCGGTCTGGAGGTACTCGTCGATGATCCCGCAGATACGGCGGTCGATTGCTGCGATGTCGTCCGCGGACAGGTGCAGCGCGAACCGGGCGTGGGTCCGTACGGAGTCTGGGCCGGCCTTGCTGAGTTCCTCGTGGAATGCCTCGATCGGCGCGAGCGGCTGCTCGGGCCTCGGGTTGGACAGCCACCAGGACAGGCCGGTCGACCGGTAGGGCTTTTCCAGTGCGCCGCTTTCACCGGTTCGTACGGCTCCCTGCTCCAGCAGTCCGGCGTCGGTCAACTGGCGGACGTGGTAGAGCACGGTTCCGGGATCGCGGTTGAGTCGTTCGGCGAGCTGCTTGTTGGTCAGCTCTTGGTGCAGGCACAGCCGTAGGATGCGCAGCCGTAGCGGATGTGCCATGGCTTTGGCCTCACGGACCGTCGCCTCGCGACGTGCCTCGCGGGCGCGGGGAGGCTGCTGCGGAGGCTGTCGTTCCGCGGTCCGGTCCGCCATGGCAGGAGAGTACCCCACCGATCCATGCGGACAATCGATGGAGTTTTCTCCACCGATGTGGGATTCTCCATTGGTGGTGAGCGACGCGGCCCGTGCTCTCCCGCACCGTGGATGGCCTCTCGGACCGGACTACTGGCGGCTCGTGTTCTCGTCCGGGCTGTCCAACCTCAGCGATGGAGCCTTCAAGGTCGCGCTCCCCTTGGTGGCCATCGAGTTCACCCGGTCTCCCATACTGATCGCGGGCCTGACGATCGCCGTGACGCTGCCGTGGCTGCTGTTCGCGTTACCGGCTGGCGCGTTCGCCGACCGGCTCGACCGCCGCCATGCGATGGTCGGTGCCAACGTGGTACGCGCCGGTCTGCTGGCCGTCCTCATGGCCGGAGCCACGCTCGGCGCTGAGAGCATCTGGCTGCTGTACGCGGTCGCTGTGTGCATCGGCGTCGCCGAGACAATCTACGACACGTCGGCTCAGTCGATCCTGCCGCAGGTCGTAGCGCGTGACCAGTTGCCGCGAGCCAACGGACGCCTGTACGCGGTTGAGTTGACGGCCAACGAGTTCGTCGGTCCAGCCCTGGCCGGCGTCGTGGTCGCCGCAGGCGCGACCGTAGCGTTCGGGACACCAGCAGCACTGTGGGCCGGGGCCGTGGCGGCACTGCTCCTGATGCGCGGCTCCTACCGCGCGGAACGGAACCGGCGAACCACCTTGCGTGCCGACATCGCAGAAGGGCTGCGCTTCCTGTGGCAGCACCGGTTGCTGCGGACGTTGGCCGTCATGGTCGGTGTTTCCAACTTCACCGGCAACGCCGTGATGGCCATTCTCGTCCTCTACGCGGTCGGACCCGAGTCCGACATGAAGCTGTCCACGCAAGCCTTCGGTCTACTGATGGCCATCTTCGCGGCCGGCAGCCTGGCCGGCTCCTTCGTGGCCGAGTGGATCCACCGCACGCTCGGCAGGGCCCGCTCACTCAGCCTGACCATCGTGACTCGCGCCCTGCCGTTCGCCGTTCTCGCCGTCACCGCGAACCTGTATCTCGTCGGTGCGACGTTCTTCCTCGGCGGCGCCACGAACATCGTCTGGAACATCATCACGGTGTCCCTCCGGCAACACATCACACCCGACCGCTTGCTCGGGCGCGTCACCAGCGGCTACCGCCTCGTTGCCTGGGGCAGCATGCCACTGGGCGCGGCCACCGGCGGCCTGCTCGCCTACCCCCTAGGCTTGCGACCCGTCTTCGCCATCATGGCGGTCCTAACAATGGCGCTACTGGCCGGCATGACGATCGTCACCGACAACCGCATGAACGCAGCCGACCGCGACGCCGACCTTCCCGAACCAGACCACCCGGGCCAGACCTGAAGCCCAGACTTCAAACCAGCACACGATCAACGCGACAGCCCCTCCATCCAACGCCACCAGCACGGCGATCTCACGCCGCTGCAACCGGCCGGACCATCCGGATGTCTGCCGCCGTCCGTGTGGTGACTCGCTGATGGACTATCACGCTTCGTAACGGTAGCGACTGGGCGGATCGGTGGGTTGGGTACGTACCACGTGCCGAACTGGCGGCGCGGTTCAGGTCGAGCGGTCCACGCGAGGTATGACGGCGTCGATGGGTTGAGTCGGGCTGTTCTGAGTCTCGTACCAGTCGGCGACGTTGAAGACGCAATGACAGCTGCTGCAGATCGCATCGCCGAATAAGTACGTCAATCCGTCCGCCAGGATCGGGTTGCGGCAGGCGATGGCGGTGTCGTACATCCATCGACGGAATTCGTGCAGGCTCGCAGGTGGCGCCGGCCGCAATGGCTGACGCAGGAGGTCGCCCTCTCCGTCGTCGCGGATCGCGACGTAGTGGCCGTAGCCGCCAATTACGATCATGAGCGGCGTCGCGCACTGCGGGCAATGAATCTTGTAGTGCTCGTCGGTGTAATCAAGGCTGATCGTCGCCCAGAATGTGTAGCCAGCGAACGCGCATGTGGCCTGGAACGCTCGCAGCAGTTGACCGCCGAACATGCTCGGCAGTCGGCACGCGGCCAACTGGTGCAGGGCGGCGAGGGCTGCCGGGTCCGCCCGCACGAGATCGTCGTCCCGGTGGTGCCGGTGGAGCGTCATCACGATCATTGCAGCGAGATCGATCGCGTGTGTGCGGTGTTCCGCTGCGCCAGACTGCGCCAACGCGCTCAGCCGCGGCAGGGCGGCGAAGCCGGCCGAGTACCAGCACTCCGCCTCGACGATGAGCAGCTTGTCGAGTCGCTCCCACACCTCGGTGCTCGGCACCCGCTCCGCCCGATCCAGCAACTCCGCGACCTCGACACCCGGGTCCAGCAGCTCCGGCCAATCGATCACGGCTACAAGTACTGTAAACACGACACGAGATGAGTGAGCCGCCACGTTTGACCTCGTGTAGTGGCAGCGCACAGGCGTGCGCTCGTGCCGCGATCGGCGCGGCAGCCCGGGCCACATCGCTACCCAAGCCGAACCTGACAACGTTCCGCCCAAGGCGAGCAGCCACTACAAGATTCCGTGCACTGTCATGCCGCCGGTCGCGCGCCGTTGCCGACACGAAGGTCGTCACGCTTCGTGGCCGCGGAGTCGGCATCGGACCGCGGCCACCATGCTCGCTCGTGCCGATGAGCGCGCACCCGATCATGCGAGACGGCTGGGGTGTCAGCTCTCGCTCCTTGCCTGGCACCATGCCTGCTCGAACTGATCCGGGGTAACCTGCCACCCCGCCAGCTCTGGATCGTAGAGATCGATGGGTGGGTTGAGCGGCCAGTCGTCGGGTCCGGTCTTGATCGCTGTCGCGTCGCGGTACATCTCGACCTGGCGTAGGCGCCGCCCGTCCGGTCCGAGCTCCACGAAGCAGGCGGACAGCTCTGTGCCGTCGCCTTCTTCCGGGGGGCGCCGCAGATACACGATCCCTTGTCCGGCGAGGGCACCAAACCCGTGCTGGCTCCGCTGGGCGTCACGCTGTTCTCGCAGGTCGTCCAGGCCGGGCGGCATGGCAGCAGCATCGATGTCCACATCCACCTCGGTCAGGTCCTCGTTGGCGAACCGCGCCACGATCTGCGGATCCTCAACCACCTCCACCTCGGCGAACGTCTCCACGATCTGCCGTACAGAACGGGCGTGGATCCACCACCACAACCCACCCATGCCGTAGTCATGTACAACAAGAAACCGCCGCTTGGGCTCATCACTCACAGTCGAAATCATGCCGTGTGACCGTCGAGGTCGAGCATCCGGCGGTTCAAAGGCGCTCCCATGCTCGGACAGGCGACATCACCACACGTGTACGGCCATGATCACATGCGCGGATCTGCCGCTGGTCTGGCGCTGCGGCTCGACGGTGACCGTCACGCTGCGTACGCCGTCCCGGCGGCAGGCTCTGCGGGGCATGCGCGCGCTCGTGCCGAATACAGTGCATCTGATCTTGCCCTCCCGGCGCGTGGATGGCGGCGGCCCGCACGTCCGGTTGACCGACCCGACCCTCTCGGAGATCAGGGAGCGCGTCGACGCCGGCGACGGAGCAGGTTCACCGCGATGATCGTCGATCCAGCGATCAGCCCGCAGATGACGGCGATGCGCTGACCAATGACGTTCCACCGGCGGGGCGAGGTAGGTTCATCCGTGATCTGGAAGTAGCCGGTTTCCGCCACCCCGTTGCACAGCACGGTGTACCGCCCTGGGGCGGAGGCGGTAAAGCTGGCGGACCATTCCAGGAAGCTGGTGTCGTAGTCAAGCCGCAGGTTCGCGCGGGGTGGCGGATTCAGCGGCAGCGGTACGCCGGCGCTGGTGGTGACCGTGCAGTGCGGCACTATCGTGCGTCTCGTGTCGGCCCAGCCTGGCACGAAGATCGCGTACCGCCCGACGCGGTTGAGGGTGACCTCCTGCGGTGCGTGGGGCGGCAGGGTGGCGACGACATGGGGGTGTTGAAGGTGAGGTGTGGACCTTGAGTCGGCACTACCAGCACATGATCGGTCGCCCGCCGACTACCTGCGCCTCGTCCGGAACCCCGCCACAGCAACAGAAATGTTGCGCGACTTGGCCGGAAGTCAGTACGGAACAGCACGTCGCGACTGCTGCCGGTGGCCGTCCGTCGCAGGTTGCTTCGTCGGGCCGGATATTCTGTGTTGATGGGGCAGGATTTGGGTCAGTCCGTTGCGCTATGCGACGCACTAGGGGAAATCTTCTGCCTTACGTTCGCCCGCGGAGTTGGCGCGAGCGAGGCGCTGCGACGGTTCGGCGCCTATCCGGACACGTTCGCTGACCTGAGCCGGGAGCAGATGCACGAACGGCAGACTTCCTTCGATCTCGGGTACCCCCGCATAGCTGGCGCCGTCGTGTTCGGTGACTGGACGGTGGTTTTGGAACCGACCGGTTTCCAAGGCGTGGGGCCGGTGCTGGCGGAGGTGTCCCGAGGCACAGCAGCCGTCGGCGTCCTGCGGCACGAGTATGCCGAATCGCGGTTCGTGTACGCCGTCGACGGCACCGAGATGACCGCGTTTCTTCCTGGATGGATGGACCGTGTGTGGGGCGCGGACCCGCAACTCCTGTGCGGCGAACTCCACGCGGTCGGCCTGGACCCGGTCGCTGCGGACAACGACGGCTGGGGGCCTCGGGACGCTGTTGCGCGGGCGGTCCTGCTGGCGGCCTCGATCACCGGTGTCATGCCGTCGGTGCAGAAGATGTCGGGTCCGATGCTGTCGGCACAGTTCGATCCGTGGTTCACCAGCGCACGGCCGCATGGCGGTGGCGTACTGGCCGCGGATTCGACCGTGCCCCGTCCGGAGCGGGAAGCCCTCATCGCAGCCGTCGACGGCGCCTCCCCGGCGGCGAAACGCGCTACGGCGGTCGCCGAGATCCGACGCATCGCTGGCATCCTCGGTGTTGCCGACACACCCGGCCTCGCCGAGGCGCTCGCCGACGCTGAAGCTGAAAGGTTCCCCGGGGTGCCGGTCACGGCACCGCTGGGCCGCGCGGTCCGCGGCTGGTTGCGAGCGGCCGCTACAGCCGGCGAATCGCTCAACGGGCCGGCACGCCACCGGATGAGCGACGCCGACCGTCGGCACGGCTACCGGCTCGGCTGGTTCGCGTTTGCATTGCGCGCGACGCTGTATCCGGACGAAGATCTCGCCGTGCGTGCAGCGCTCTACTCTCTCGGCAACGGGTCCGGGCCTTTGGCCGACCCAGCCGCACACGCGGCGGCGATCGGCCGACTTCGACCCTGACCGCCGGATCCGCATGACCGAAACAGTCACGTCCGAAGGTGGAGATCGCGTCGCCATCAATGATGCTCATGACGTCCGTGCAGGATGATCGGGCACCGTTGACAACGCTGACGCGCGCCTCCATGCCGATGTGCGAGTGTCAGCATCGACCGTTGACGGTGTCCCGACGGTTGTCCGCCGTGGGAGCGCAGTGGTTCGCCGGCGATGGCGACACTCCGTGCCTGGATCTGGCCTACCCGATGCGCGGACGGGCGCGCACTCGTGCCGAATTGAGGGCGCTGCCGACGCTCCTCTGGTAGATACAGGCAAGGCAGGCACGGAACCACCGAACGACACCGCTGGTATCCGCTTTTGCCGCCGATCGTGCGCGGCAGGTGGTCGTGGGATTGTCGTGGCTGATGGCCGCTGCGGTCGTGGCCCGTATGGCAGAGTCGGGTGATGAACGATGGCGGAAGCGCGATCTGGGACGCGCATGCGGCCACCTTTGATGAGCAACCGGATCACGGTCTTCGCGATCCTGCCGTCCGTACTGCCTGGGCTTCGCTGTTGAACTCGGTCCTTCCCGTCCCGTCCGCATCGGTGGTGGACATCGGCTGCGGCACGGGCAGTCTGGCGGTGCTGCTGGCCGAGACCGGCCACCGCGTTCACGGCCTCGACGCATCCTCGGCAATGCTCGACGTCGCGCGACGCAAAGCCGCGGAGCGAGGTGTGGCCCTGAGCCTGGTTCGCGGCGACGCAAGTTGGCCGCCGTTCGCAGCCGGTTCGTTCGACGTGGTACTCGTGCGGCATGTGCTCTGGGCGATGACCGAGCCGCAGGCGACGGTTGTCCGATGGATCGATCTGCTCCGCCCGGACGGCAGGCTTGTCATGATCGAAGGGCACTGGGCAACCGGCGCCGGCCTGACCGCAGCACAGTGCACCTCGCTCATGCAACGCCATGACCGTCAGGTCGAACTGCTCCCGCTGAATGCGGCCGGCCTCTGGGGCAAGGACATCACCGACGAGCGGTACCTGCTGTTGAGCCGACCCCGATGACGCTGGCTGAGCCGCCCGCGGCATCCGCTCATGCCGCCGAGGGAGTACATCGCTGGCCGGCTGGCGTGACTCTCCGTATGTGGTGCGCAGAACCGATGAACGACCTGGCATTCACTGAACTGCCATGAGCGCACGGGTGACCTTCGCTGACAGCAGCTGGTGAGAGCGTACGACGAGAGGGAAGCAGTCCGGCCGACTGTGTGCACGTCGTACCGCGAAGGCAGAATGCCGGCGTGGACAGGGATCGGTTCTGGGAGGCCGTCGAGGCTGCGCGTGCGCGGGTGGACGATGTCGACGGGGTGCCGGATGCGCTCGTAGCGTTGCTACGGGACCGGCCGCTCGCCGAGTTGGTGGCTTTCCGTGAGGTCCGTGGCCTTCGGATCGAGTTCGACGAAGGGACGATCTGTTTGCATCCGGAGGTCGATGAGGTGGCCCGACCGGGGATCGCGCTTCTGGGGCGGTTTCACGGACGGGCGTTGGATGTGCTGGCGTCCCGGTGAAGAACCTTTCGAAGACCTGGCATGACTCGGCCCCAATGCCGCCTGACTCGCCCGTGAGCGGGATCCTGCTGGCGCGGGCAATGGCGTCGGCGGCGTATGGATACCGCCAGGCGGCCGTGCGGAAGCGCTTCGATCTGAGCCGTTGGACGGATCTTGACGCCGTCAGCCGGGCACCGGCGTCAGCACGGCTGTGTTGCCGGCGAAGCAGACAATGAGCAACCCCTGGGGGTCGATGGCGACGGCGGTGACGGTCTGCGGGAAGTTCATGGCCGGGCCGATCTGCTCGCAGGTGGCGAGGTCCCAGACCTGCACCGCTTGCCGGGCGGCCGTGACCGCGACGGCTCGGTCGTCGATGCTGGTCGCGGCGAGCGCGGTGACGTAGCCGGCGGTGAGGCTGCGGGTGACGTCCTGACCTCCGAGATCCCAGCACCTGACGGTAGTGTGCTGCTCGCTGCTGGTGATCGCGAAGGACCGGCCACCGGCGGCCGCCGTGGCGACGTGGAGGATCGGCTTGCCGCCGGCCCCGCTGGCGACAGGGGCGATTTCCCGGTTGGTGGCGAGGGGACGCAGGCTGAGCGTGCCGTTGCGGTTGCCGATGACGGCGGTCGGCCGGCCGTCAACACCCGTCGTGGCGACGGCCCGGACCCATCGCCGATCCTTGACGCGCGGCGGGCCGATCTCCGTACCGTCGGTGAGGTTCCAGACCCGCACGGACTTGTCGTGGCTCGCGGTGACCACGACCGGTGCTCCGTCCACGGCGGCGACAGCGATCCCCGAGACCGGGCCGGTATGGCCGGCCAACGGTGCGCCGAGCGGTGCGCCCAGCGCCAGGTCCCAGGTCCGGATCGTGTGGTCGGCACCGGCCGTCACCGCCACGGCACGGCCGTCGAGGTCAGCGGTCGCGAGCACGTCCACCGGGTCGTCGCCGGTGTCGATCGCGCCGGCTGGCGCACCGCTCGCGGTGTCCCAGAGCTGGATGCCGTCGTCGCCGTTGCCGGTGACCACCACGTGCCGGCCGTCGACGATCGCGGTGGTGACCGCACGCACCGGGCGTCGAGCGGCGGGCGTGGGTGTCTCGACGTATTGGGCGAGGTCCCACATCCGCAGCGTGCCATCGTCGCTGCCGCTGACCGCCACCGACCGGCCGTCGATGGTCGTGGTGGCCACCGAGAGGATCCAGCCGGTGTGGCCGGCCAACAGGGCACCGAGTGGCTCCCGCGTGGCCAGGTCCCACATCCGCAGCAGGTCGTCCTGACCACCGGCGATCAACACCGGCCGACCGCCGACGGTCGTGGTGGCCAGTGTGCTCACGACGCCTTCGTGGCCGGTCATCGGTTCGCCGATCTGACACCGATTGATGAGGTCCCACGTCCGCACCGTTTCGTCACTGCTGCCGGTGACCGCGACCGGCCGACCGTCGACAGCGGTGATCGCCACCGGAAACACGATGCCGGTGTTCCCGGTCAACGGGTCACCGATCTGTTGCCCGTCGGCCAGGTCCCAGATCCGCACGGTGCGGTCCGCGCCGCCAGTGACCGCGACAGGCCGGTCGTCGACCACCGCGACCGCCAGACTGGGGAGGCCGTCGGCGTGGCCGGTCATCGACTCGCCGACCTGGCGTCGCTCGACGAGGTCCCAGACCCGGACCGTCCGGTCGAATCCGGTGGTGACGGCCACCGGTCGACCGTCGATCATCGTGGTGGCCAACCCTGTCACGCCGCCCAGGTGGCCGGTCAGCGGATCACCGACCTGCTCGCCGCTGAACAGGTCCCAGATGCGCACCGTCCCGTCCCAGCTACCGGTGACCGCCACCGGACGTCCTTCGACGGTCGTGACATCCACTGCCGCCACCACGTCGCCGTGTCCGGTCAGCGGATCGCCGATCTGCTTGCCGCCGAGCAGGTCCCAGATGCGCACCGTCCGGTCCGCGCTGCCGGAGATCGCCACCGGCCGGTCCTCGAGCGTCGCGGTCGCCACCACCCAGGTCGGAGCCTGGTGCCGGTGGTGGACAGGCGCACCCGCCGGTACGCCGAGTTCCATGTGCCGGGTGGGCTCGTTCGTCCACCGCACCCGCCAAGCGGTGGTATCGGCGAACGCCGTCTGGGCTGCGATCACGGCAGCATGCTAGGAAGCGCCCGCAAGTGGCGAACCTGCCGGCTGGCGCCCCTGATCCACGCTGGGCGCTCACCCGTCGCTCTCGAACAAGGAACCAGCATGCCTGTCTGGTGCGCACATCTGCCGCAGTTGGTGCGCGGGGACCGACCTGCAGATTGTCACGCTCCGTGGCAACGGCTCGGCGTCGTCGGCGGGCACTCGTGCCGATGAGCGGACGTTTCTCTTGGCCGGGTGAGGACCGCCGGTTAGGACAAGACGCTGGAGGGAGGTCGGAAAGCATGCTGTTCGACGGTCCTCTTCCTGGGCTTGAGGGGTCGTTCGCGACCGCCGCCCGCGTCCTGGCCGCCTACGACCTCCTGCAACCGACTGACCGTGGCCGGTCCCGGTGGTCCCGGGCACGACGACGTCAGCGAGACTGGGAGCAATGCCCCTCTAACGACCTGGAGCTTTCCTATGCCGCACGGGATCGTCCGCTGGTTCGACGCCGAACGGGGGTTCGGCTTCCTCGCGCCTGACGACGGATCACCAGACGTGTTCGTGCACGCCTCCGAGATCGTCGGGGACGGCGGCTCGAAGGTGCTCCGTGAGGGCCAGGCCGTCGAGTTTGAGGCCGGCAAGAACGACCGCGGTCCCCAGGCGCTGCGCGTGCGCGGCACCGCCGAGCAGGCCGCTGGCGGTGCCGTGGGCCTGCTCGGCACGGTCAACTGGTACGAGCCGACCAAGGGGTACGGGTTCGCATCGCCAGACGGCGGCGGCCCCGACATCTTCGTGCACAGCTCGGCCATCGTGACCGGCGGCGTGGTCAGCGACGGGCAGCGGGTGGCCTTCGTCGTCGTCGAGGGCGAGCGCGGCCCGCAGGCCGCGCACGTGATCCCGCTCGGTCCTGGGGCCGGCCTGTCCGCCACGGCAGGCGGTGCCGACGGGGCGGACGGAACCGTCTCCTGGTACGACGAGGACAAGGGCTTCGGCTTCATCGCCCCGGACTCCGGCGCCGGGGACGTCTTCGTCCACGCCCGGTCCCTGGCCGAGGGCCTCACCTGGCTGACAGAGGGTGACCGCGTGGCGTACGAGGTGGTCAGCAGCGACAAGGGCCCGCAGGCCCGCGACGTGCAGCTGGTCCGAGGGGCCGAGCCCGCGCCGCCACCGCGACGCCCGGCACCGGCCGGGCCGCCACCCGCCAGGAGTAAGCCGCCGTCACGGGACGTGCCCGCACGCGCGGGCCACGGCGTCGTCGCACGTTACGACGGCGACCGCGGGTTCGGGTTCATCACACCGGACGCCGGAGGCGACGACCTGTTCGTCCACGTATCCGTGGTCGCCGGGTCGGAACCGCTGCAGCAGGGCGACCAGGTCCGGTACACGGTGCGTCAGAGCGACCGGGGCCTGCAGGCCGACCGCGTGGAGCGCCTCTGACACCTCTGAACACATGCTCATCTGCCGCGGCGTGAGTGCTGGCGTTCATCACCGCTGGTGACGCACCGTGATACATGGCTGAATTTCGTGTTCCCAGCGCCCGTCTCGAGCCGTCGGGTGAGCTTGTCCTGCGAGCCGCGGTAGCGGCCTATCTCGGTCGCTACCGCGGCCTGACCCGTCAGCACAGCGAGTCCGACCTGCACGTCTTCCTACGCTGGTGCACCGATCACGAGCTCGACCCGCTCACAGCGGTCCGAGTCGACATAGAGCGGTACGTGCGCTGGCTGCAGGACGTCCGTCACTACCAGCCGTCCACCGTCTCACGACGGCTGTCGATCGTGGTCGGGTTCTACCGAGTCTGCGTCATCGACCGCATCCTGCCGCACTCACCCGCCGACTACGTCCGCCGTCCCACCGTCCCAGCCGAGTCTCCGACCCTCGGCCTCGGCCACCTGCAGTTCGAAGCGCTGATCACCACCGCCCGGCTGTCGAACAACCCGAACGACTTCGCTCTCGTCGCCCTTCTCGGCCTGCTCGGACTGCGGATCTTCGAAGCGTGCGGGTCGAACATCACCGACCTCGGCGAAGAGCACGGCCACCGCGTCCTGCGCGTGCGGGGCAAAGGCGGCAAGGTCGTTCTGATCCCGTTGCCGCCAGCAGTAGCCAGGGCGATCGAACGTGCCGCCGACGACCGCACCGACGGTCCGATCCTGCGCAACTCCCTCGGCGGACGAATGGACCGCCACGCCGCCTCCCGCCGGCTGCGACATCTGGCCTTCGCGGCTGGCGTGCGGATGCCTCGGATGCATCCCCACATGCTGCGTCATACGTTCGTCACGACCATGCTGGATGCCGGCGTCAGCCTCCGCGACGTGCAGATCGCCGCCCGCCACGCCGACCCGCGAACGACGATGCGCTACGACCGGGCCCGCAACAACCTCGACCGGCATCCCAACTACATCCTCGCGGCCTTCATGGCCTCCGGAACCTGACCTTGGATCGCGACCATGCCGATGTGTGCGCATGCGATCTTGGCTTGGTCCCGGGCGTGGTGGCCGTTCGGGCGTTGCGCTAGCCTGTACGAATCGGTTCTTATCGACCAGCATCTCAGGCCGCCACCGGGGTCTGCCCTGCCGGCGTCCAGCTCGTGCCGACCGCGGCGTCGGAACGCAACCCGGTCTGATCCAGCCACAGGATCACCGCCTTCTCCTGTCTGGCCCGCGTGGCAACGGCCCAGAGGTGACCTCCGGCCACTCGGCGACCTTCTGCGGGTCCTGCTCGTAGGCCCGCCGGACCGGGGGACCTGCACCGCGTACCGGCCGAAAGCCTGGTCCTCGTGTCAGGCGTACTTGTCGATGCTGCTGGTGACGACCACCCGGCCGGAGACGTCCTTGCCTTCGAAGCGGAGCACACCCAGGCGCTGGTCGCCCGTGTACACCGTCACGGCGTAGAAGTGGAACGGGGCGCCGGCGCCGAGGTCTGCCGTCCTCACCCTCGTCGTCACAGGGCGGCCGGTCCCGCTGACGGCGGTGACCGAGGTCGCCTCCGGCGGGACGCTGCCGAAGCACCAGAAGAAGTTCCCGCCGCCGGCGGACATCACATGATCCAGCTGCCCGCGAGCGCCCCTATCGATGAAGGGGGCCTCGGTACAGAAGCTCGAGCGCTGGGTGACGTCTTCGTACGCCCCGCAGAGCCCCCCGTTCTTCGAGTACCAGACCACGAACGTGACCCGCAGCCGTTGCGGCACATGGGGCTGGGCCGACGGGTCGGCGAGCACGATGACGTCGCCAGCGGGTGGTTCCTTCGTGTAAAAGGAGGTCGCGGCGGCGATGGCGAACGGATCGAGGGCCGGATAAGCTGCCCGATCACCGCTCACCGCGGCGGTGACTGCGACGGCGAGCGCGACGGCGACGAACCCGCGACCGGCCCGGCGGCGGCCCGGCACCGCATCTGCAACGAACCGTTCCCCCGAAGTCATGCATTGAGGCTACAGAATGCACGCCACGGCCGGGCACCCACGACAGCGGTGCGGACTGCCGTACCGTCACGTTCATTGCAGAAACGTGAACCAATGGCGGCCAGGTTCGCTGATTGATCACGTGCACGCACATGCCGCTGACGGCGCGTGCCGCCCAGCCGTTGCCCGCCGCAGACGGTAACCGCCTCGTCGAGATCAAGACGCGCTGTCCTGCCGATGTACGGAAGTTGGGCGATAGCAAGTGGTCGATGGCTGCCGCCTGAGCTGTCTGGCGGTCAGGGGTTGGCCGGCTCGCCGGCCAACGGGTCGGCTCGCCCGCCCACGCCGGGTGCGGGCGGGGGCCAGAAGGCTTCCGGTGTCAGTCGGTGAGGCCGGCGTCGTGGGCGAGTAGGGCGACCTGGGTACGGTTGTTGAGATCGAGTTTGGCGAGTATGCGGGAAATGTGGGCTTTCACGGTGGCCACGCTCATGAACAGCTCGCCCGCGATCTCGGCGTTGGACTTGCCTCGCCCGACGGCGATGGCGACCTCGCGTTCGCGTTCGCTGAGCTGATCCAGCGCGGTGGTGGCGTGCCGTTGCCGGGCGGCGGCGCCGGTGTCGCTGAGGTGGGCGATGAGCTGTCGGGTCACGGTCGGCGACAGGATGGGTTCGCCGGCTGCGACCCGCGATATCGCGCGCAGGATCTCGGCGGGTGGGGTGTGTTTGACCAGGAAGCCGCTGGCTCCGGCGCGCAGCGCGCGCAGGACGTGCTCGTCGGCGTCGAAGGTGGTCAGGACGATGACCTCGGGTGGGTCGGGTCGGGCACGCAGCTGTTCGGTGGCGGCGAGGCCGTCGAGGGTGGGCATGCGGATGTCCATCAGCACCACGTCCGGGGCGTAGGCGTCGACGGCGGCGGCTACTTCGCTTCCGTCGCCGGCCTCGCCCACCACGGTCAGGTCGGGTGAGCCGCCGATGACCATCGCCAGGCCGGCCCGCACGAGTGGGTCGTCGTCGACGACGAGGACCCGCACCGCTGCGTTCACGTTGGCTCCTTCTCTCTGCCCAGCCGGGGCCACGGACCGACCCTGGCCGCGATCAGAGGGTAGGCCACGGTAGCCAGGCCCAGAGCCGGAACTCACCGGCCGGGGTGGGTCCGTGTTCGAGGCGTCCGCCGGCGAGGGCGGCCCGTTCGGTGAGCCCGATGAGGCCGATGCCGGCGCCGGGAATTTCGGTACCACCGCCGGTGCCCATCGGGCACGCGTTGCGGATCTCGACGGTTACGCCGTCGCGCGGGGTTGCCCGGACGGTGACGGCCACCTCGTCGTCGGGGGCGTGCTTGCGGGCGTTGGTCAGCCCTTCCTGCACGATCCGGTACGCGGTGCGCCCCACACCAGCCGGTACGGTCGAACGTGCGTCGGTCTGCCAGTCGAGCCGTACCGGCATCCCGGTGCGCCGCGATTGGTCGACGAGGTCGGGGAGGTCGGCCAGAGTGGGCTGCGGCCGTTCTGGCGTCTCGTCGGACCGGTCGACACCGGTGCGGAGGACGCCGATCACCTCCCGAAGGTCCTCCAGCGCCTGGTAGGCGCTGTCGCGGACCACCCCGGCGGCACGGGCGACCTCCTCGGGCGCGGCGTCGGGGCGTAGCTCCAGCGCCCCGGCGTGCAGGCACAGCAGGGAGAGGCGGTGGGCGAGCACGTCGTGCATCTCCCGGGCGATCCGGTTGCGTTCGCCCTGGCGGGCTTCGGCAACGCGCAGTTCCTGTTCGGCCTCGACCCGCCCAGCCCGCTCCCGCAGCGACTGGCGTCGAGCCCGTACAAACATGCCCCAGGCGAGCACCGCGACGCCGAAGACGACGCCCAGCACGATCTCCGGCGGGGACCCGACTGGGACGTCGGGCCGAACCAGCAGCGTCAGGAACGGTACGAGCGCGCACCCAGCCGCGATCGGGGCGACCACCGCGAAGCGCCGGTGCACCGCGACGGTGAACAGCGCGATGAGCGCCGCACCCCCGGCGGACGTCGCGTAGACGCTGACCAGACCCGCGGCCACGGCGAGGCCGACCGGCCAGCGCCGGCGCAGCCACACCCCCAGACTGCACAGGCCGCCGAGGACGAGGTCGACGGTGAGCGGGCCCGGCGCGATGTGCTGCGCGCGGCTGTCGGCCAGGGTCAGCGCCACCACGCCAGCGGCCAGCAGGAAACACGCGGCGTCGACCACCCGGCCGCGGACCGTGCGCTCGGCCGGGCGCACCGGATCGTGGTCAGCATCGCTGATCACGCCCGCCGGTAGCGGGCTCCGATCCTGCGGGTCCGCCGGGGCCATCATGATCGAAGGGTACGGCCGGGTCCGGCCTCACGGCATCCGACCAAAGTCGAACCCGAGGTGTAGACCTTCGGCCCGCCGCCATCGACCTCGGCTCGTAGCGGCGCATGCGGCCGCTCCAGCAATCTTGTCCCACATAACCGGAACGGACGGCCCAACAACCTCCGAAACGGCATTCCGACCATTCCTGCGCCAACGAATGGCGCGGAAAGGAAGTGGGAAACGATGAGCGACATCCGAACGAACACCCCGAACCTGCTCGGCGACCCGTCATCCGACTGAAACGAAGGAGTAGGAGATGAGATCACCGCAGAACACCGCCACCACGCTAGCCCGCAGTTGGTTCGTTCGAGGCCGGCTCGTCGGCGCCGCGGCGATCGCGTTCGTGGTGTCGGTGGTGATAGAGAACGCGGTGTTGGCGGTAACTGGCGCGCCGACCTTCGACGCTCCGATCGAGGAAGTGCTGGCCTATTACACGGCCAACCGCGACTCGGTCGCGATCGCGTCCGGTCTGGTGGCCCTGTACCTGCCGCTGCTGCTCGTGTTCGTGACGGGCCTGCACGGCCTCGTGGAGCGGCGCGGCGGAGCGGGCGCCGACTGGTCGCGCCTCGCCTTGGCCGCTGGCGCGACGCTGTCGGCCATCTTCGTGCTCGTCAACGTCTTGCAGATCGGGCTCGCGCTTTCCGCCGGCGGGCTCGCCGAGCCGACGCCCGAGTTCGAGCTCGTCTGGCAGGTTCACGCGGCGGCGTTCGCGCTGGCGCTGCCGATGCTCGGCACCACCTTCATCGGCGCGGCCCTCGCCGCGCACGCGAGCGGGCTGACTCCGGCTTGGCAGCGCCTGCTGGGCCTGGTGAGCGGGAGCCTGCTGCTCGCCGCGGGGTTCGGCAACCTCGCGATCGCCGACGGCTCGCCGCTGCTCTTCGTCGGGCTCCTAGGGTTCGCCGCCTGGCTCGTCTGGCTGCTCGCGACCGGCGTGCGCCTCGTCCGGTCGTGACCGAGATGAGGGCGGCGCCGAGGTCGCGCACGCGGGCGAGGACTCCATGGAGGGCCGCCTGGTCGAGTCCTGGGCTGCGTAGCGTGGTGGTGCCGTCGTTCTCGTGGTGCATGGTCAGGCCGGGATCCCAGTCGTACCAATGGTTGTCGAGGTGTCTCTCCAGCGGGAGCTCGTAGCCTGGGACCCCATCGCCCGGCGTGATCCGGCCGGTCATGGCAGTGGCACCTGGACCGGCGCCGCGGGGGTACCACGGCGGGGCCGCTTGCGGGTCTGCCGCTCGGCGACCGCGAGGTTGATCGCCCAGGCGGCACCCTCATCCCCAACAGCGGACGCGGCGGCCGCTGGCTCGGGCCCTCGGTCGGATCGTCACAGCGCGTGCTGTCCGGGTTCACCCGTCAGCAGCAGAAGCCTTTCCTGTCGGTCGGGAAGCGCCAGGACCTGCTCACCCTGGCCGACCTCCTCGCGGCCGGGCAGGTCACGCCGGTCATCGACCGCACCCACCCCCTTGACGAAGCAGCCGACGACCTCCGCTACGTCGGGGCCGGCCACACCCGAGGGAAGGATCGCGGTCCTGGCGTATGCCGACGAAGGTGGAGTCGACGAAGAGCATGGAGATCACCGTGCCGGTGGCCGGGTTGGCCTTCATGTCTGGGCGAGACCTTGCACGACATCGGCACGGCGGCTGGTGGGCTTCCGCTGTCTGCAGTCCGAAATCCGGTCAGGAGCTGAGGGGATCGCCGCCGCGGTTGACCATGGCTTTCCGTTGCATACAGAATCGGCGTACATCCCTGTGAACGCTCCCAGTTTAGTGCCCTTTTTGCACGGCCCTTGACAGCCATGAACAAGCGAAACAACACTGGGATCGGTAACGGTGATCCTGCCGCTAGGTCACCACACCTGCACTCCGGCCGCACCGGCCCGACAAGCCGGTGACGGCCGGGCCTCTCTCAGCCCCGTCCCAAACCGCATCGCTGCGCGACATCGACACACCCGTCGGTCGGCGTGGCATCCCGAGCGGCCACCGCCAGCGGCCGCAACACCCATCGCACCGTCGATGAGGCGCCCACCGGCAGTGCGCGCCCCGTCGACCGCGAAACACCCCCAGGGAGATCGCGATGAAAGCACGGAAGCGACTCGTCACCGCCGGGATCGCCGCCCTCCTGGCGGTACCGGCCCTCGTCCTCGCCGCATCCCCGCCGGCCCAGGCCGCGAACAGCCTGTCCATGCTGGGTGGGGATGTGTCGAGCCTGCAGCGCAGCAACGACCTCGGCGTCAAGTACTACGACGCCAACGGCTCCCAGAAGAACGCGCTCGACATCCTCAAGGGCGCCGGCATGAACTATGTACGGCTGCGGGTGTGGAACAACCCGGCCTCCGGCTACAACAACCCGACCAAGGTCTTCTCCTACGCCAAGGAGGTGAAGTCCCGCGGAATGAAGCTCATGATCGACCTGCACTACTCCGACACCTGGGCCGACCCGGGCAACCAGTGGAAGCCGGCCGCGTGGTCCAGCCACGGCATCCAGCAGCTGCAGAAGGACGTCTACGACTACACCTACTGGATCTGCAACACACTGAAGGCCCAGGGGACGACGCCGGACAGCATCCAGATCGGCAACGAGATCAACGTCGGCATGCTGTGGAACGACGGCTACGTCTCCAACAGCAACTTCTACAACCTCGGCCTGCTGCTGAAGTCCGGCTACAACGCAGTGAAGGCCTGCAACTCCGGCACCCAGGTGATCATCCACACCGCCAACTCCGACAGCGTCGAGCATCTGACGTGGTTCTACGACGGCATTTCGAACCAGGGCGTGAAGTGGGACATCACGGGCCTGTCCTACTACTGCTTCTGGCACGGCAGCCTGAGCCAGCTGTACTCGGCCGTGTCGACCGCCCGGTCCCGGTACACCCGGCCGGTGGCAGTGGTCGAGACCGCCTATCCGTTCACGACGGCGAACGCGGACTCGCAGAGCAACAGCAACGCCAGCGGCACCTGTGAGGGCTTCGATGCCAGCTGGAGCAGCCAGGCGACGCTGTTCCAGTACATCCAGAACACCACCCGCAACGCGGGCGGCATCGGCGTCTTCTACTGGGAGCCCACCTGGACCGCCGTGCAGGGCAACGGCTGGGACCCGTACAACATGAACGGCACTGGGGACGGCTGGGACAACATGGCCGTGTTCAACTGGGCCGGTCGCGTCAACCCGGGCATCCGCTGGTACGCATGATCGAGGAACGCCGCTGATACGGGGGCTGGGCCGGGTAACGCTGCGGCCCGGCCCCCTTGTCGCCGCGGTCACCGGGAAAGCGCTCAGTAGCTCTCAACAAATCAACGCACGCTTTCAGCCGGCCCAAGGGCTCAACATAAGCGCTCACGAGCTTTCAGAATGCCGCCGGAGTTCATGCTCGATGGGCCTTTGAATGCCCGCTTCACCTCTGGCGGAGGCCCGTTTCATCATGCATGATGGCCCGAGTTCCGCCACGTTCCCACGAGTTCCCCCGCGTTCGCCCAAACGCAAGGGGTTCACTCCGCCACACCCCATTAGTCGCCGTGGTGCTCGTCCCCGTCGTAGCAGGCCCGACCACATCAGATGGTTCGCGGCGCCCGACTGCGGCGATCACGTCCCCCGGGTCGTGATCGGTCATCAAACGTCGCTGGACTGCGCCCTGTGCTCCCGAAGGACAAGCAGATGAATGCTCGATCAAAACGCTGGATGATAGCCGTCGGCGCCACGTTCGCCGTCGCCGCTGGCGGTGGCGCGACGGCGGTCGCGTCAGCCTCGGCACAGTCGGCCGCGGCAAGCGGCACGGCGCAGATTCCGCCCGTCGAAAGCAACATCGCCGGAAAGTCGTGGGTCAAGTACTCGGCCAGCTCCGGGGAGAAATCGGCGTCCCTCGCGGCGGACGCCGACGAGGCGACGGCGTGGAAGGCTACCGGGCCGCGGGAGCAGTGGCTGCGCCTGGATCTGGGCGGCGCCTACGACAACCTGCGCAAGGTGCGGGTGGTGTTCCCGACCGCAACGGCGACGTACCGCTATGTGGTCGAGGCCTCGGCCAACGGCGCCGCGTGGACGACGATCGCGGACCGCTCGCGCAACGCGGCGGCGGGACCCGGTGAGGACCAGTTCGTCAAACCCGGGATCCGCTTCGTGCGGGTGCGGATCTCTGGCGCGTCCCCGGGCGCGGCGATCGGCGTCGCCGAGCTCAAGGTGTACAACTACCTTCGCCCGGATCTGGTCGTCGGCGCCGATATCTCCTACGCCGACCAGGACACCAACCAGGACCACCTCACCTACTACGTCGACGACCCGGCCACCGCGACGGACGTGCTCACGTCCGCGCGCAATGCCGGCATGCGCTACGTGCGGCTGCGCGTGTTCAACACCCCGCGCGACGAGCGGACGGGCAGCTACCTCAACCCGGCGTACCAGGGACCGGACCGCACGCTGGAGGTCGCCAAGAAGGTCAAGAGCCTGGGCATGGGGCTCGGCATCGACCTGCACTACTCCGACTCGTGGGCCGACCCGAGCAAGCAGGCCAAGCCGTCCGCCTGGGCGTCGCTGCCCTTCGACCAGCTTGTCACGGCTGTGCACGACTACACCCGTGACTACGTCGAGCGGCTCGTGGCCCAGGGGACCGTGCCCGACAAGGTCGCCGTCGGCAACGAGCTGATCAAGGGCTTCCTGTGGGGGTCCGAGCGCCCAGCTCCGTGGTTCACCGACGCCGCCGACTGGTGCTACGACTGCTACTTCAACCACGACCCCGCGTACACCGCCAAGCCCGGCGGCGGCATCGCCTGGGACGACTGGAAGGCCACCGATCCCGCGCGGCGGGCCGCCTACGAGGCCTCATGGGACCGGTTCACCACCCTCCAGGCCGCCGGCATCCGGGCCGTGCACGAGGTCGCCGCCGCGCACCGCGTGCAGATCGGCGTCGAGACGCACACCATCATCGACAACGGCCAGTTCGAGCGGACCCAGGAGTTCTGGAACCAGTTCCTGCGCCGCCTCAAGGCCAAGGGCCAGGACATCGACGTCATGGGCTTCTCGTACTACTCCGAGTGGCACGGCACCCCGGACGTCTTCGAGTCCGAGCTGCAGAAGCTCGCCGCGCAGCACCCCGGCTACAAGATCGACGTCGCGGAGACCGCACACCCGTCCGCCTTCTCCGACCCGATCCCCAACTCGCCGTACCCCGTCTCCATCCAGGGCCAGCAGGACGCCCTGCTCCGGGTCTTCCAGATGGTCAACGACCTGCCGGACAACCGCGGCCTCGGCGCACTCGTCTGGGAACCCGCGCACTTCCAGTCGATGGTCAACTGGACAACGTCGGCCTGGCCGGTGATCCAGTGGAACTCCTCGATCAAGGCCTACGGCGTCGTCCCACCGCCGGCGCCGACACCAGTCAGGCTGAAGGCCGGCGACGGCAGCCTGACGGTCACGTTCCGACCGTCCCTAGCCGGTGATCCCGCGCAGCTGGCCTACCAGGTGAGCGTGGACGACGGCGCCACCTGGCGGACGCCGACGATCTCAAGCCAGAGCGACGGCACGGTCTCGGCGAACCTGCAGAACCTGCGCAACGGTGTGCGGTACACAGTGTCGGTCCGGGCGGTAAGCGCGCTGGGCGGCCCCGGCGCCGCCGCCCCCGCCGGCACGGTGGTCCTCAACGCGCCACCGCCGGGCCCGAAGCACCGCTAGCCCGACACCCAGACCGGGCGCGCTCACACGAAGCACAGGCAGGCGCGGCGATCGATCGAATCGGCGCCGCGCCGGTCCCGAGACCGGTCGACGCGTACCAGCCGCGACGGCCGGTCCCGGTTCCACCCCGACCGGATGCGGGATCGGAGGATCTGATGGGCACCGAAACGCAGTGGATCGCCGTGCCGTTCATCGGTGAGGGTGCCGGGACGTCGCCGATGACCTGGGCGCAACTGGACGTCTGGAACACGATGGCTCGCAGCGGCATGAACATGAGCATCAGCGCCGCCATGCCGATGTATGAGGCGGCCATCGCCTCGACCGATCGGACATCGACGCGAACCTCCGATTCCTCACCGCTCAGGCGGACTCGCGGACGACGAGCTCGGTCGGGACGATGACCGCCGCCGGACTGTACCCGTCAATGAGGCCGAGGAGGAGACGGACCATCTCGGCGCTGATGCGGGGGTAGGGCTGGCGGATGGTGGTCAGCGGCGGCTGGGTGGCGGTCGCCACCTGGCTGTCGTCGAATCCGCCGACGGCGATGTCGTCGGGGACGCGCTTGCCGGCGCGTTGCAGCGCGTTGAGGGCGCCCGCGGCCATGAGGTCGGACGCGACGAAGACGGCGTCGAGATCGGGCGCCTGCTCAAGCAGACGCTGCATGGCCTGTTCGCCGCCTGCGCGGGTGTAATCGCCGTGGGTGATGAGGGCCGGATCGCCGTCGGCGCCGACAGCCTCGCGGTAGCCGGCGAGACGTTCGATGCCGCCGGGGGTGTCGAGCGGACCGCTGATGGTGGCGATCCTGCGGCGGCCGATCGAACGCAGGTAGCCGACCATCTGGTGGGCGCCGTCGCGATCGTCAGCGGCCACGTACGCGGCCTGCCGCTCGTAGCCGAGGGGTTTGCCGCAGGCGACGACGGGCAGCCCACGGCCGAGCAGCTCCGGGATCAGCGGGCTGCCACTGTGGGTCGACACGAGCAGCGCCCCGTCGACATGACCGCCCGCAAGATATCGGCCGAGGCGTTTGCGGTCCTCGACGCTGCTGGCCAGCGTCAACAGCAGCGTGATGTCGTGCTGGGCGAGGGCCTGCGTGCAGCCGTGCAGCAGGACGTTGAAGTTCGGATCCTCGAACAGGCGGTCCTGCGGCTCGGAGAGGATGAACGCCACCGACCCGGAGCGTTGCGTGACCAGGCTGCGAGCGTGCTGATTGACCACGTACCCCGTCTTGCGCATGGCCCGTTCGACGGCTTCGTGGGAGGCCGGGCTGACGTCGCGGCCGCCGTTGAGCACGCGGGACACGGTGCCGCGGGACACCCCGGCCGCCGCCGCCACATCGTTGATCGTGGGGCGGCGGGCGGGGTGACGCCGAGGTTCACGTGCTTTTGTCATGCCTGCAGATCATCCCTTGACCGCGCCGGACAGCAGGTCGACGCGCCAGTACCGCTGCAAGGTCAGGAACAGCACGACAAGCGGCAGAATCGACAACAGCGCCCCAGTGATAACGAGCGTGTAGAGCACCGGGGTCGTGTTGCCCTGGTTGAGCAGAGTGTACAGGCCGACCGTCACCGGGAACTTGCGGTCGGAGGTGAGCATGATGAAGGGCAGCAGGAAGTTGTTCCAAATCGCCACGAACTGGAACAAGAACACGGTGACGAGGCCGGGAACCATCGCCGGGGTGGCGATACTGGTGACGATGCGCACCTCGCCGGCGCCGTCCGTGCGGGCCGCCTCGATGAGGGAGTCCGGGATCGCGGCGGCGGCGTAGATACGGGCGAGGTAGATGCCGTACGGGCTGAGGATGCTCGGCAGCAGCACCGACCAGTACGTGTCGGTGAGCTGGAACTTCGCCAGCAGCAGGTACTGCGGGATGGCCAGCACGACCGTCGGCACGAGCACGCCCGCCAGCAGCACGTTGAAAACCGCCGAACGCCCCGGGAAGCGGTACTTGGCCAGGGTGTAGCCGGTGAGGCCGGAGACCACCGTCGACAGCACCGCACCGACGCCGGCGTACAGCGCGGTGTTGAGGATCCACTGCCAGTACACACCGCCCTGGTACTCGGACAGGTCGACGACGTTGTCGACGAGCGCGGTGCCCGGGGCGAGCGTGAAGCTGGAGAACAACTGCCCGTTGGTCTTCGACGCGGCGGTGATGACCCAGAGGATCGGCAGGAGGCAGTAGGCGGCGCCCAGCAGGAGCACGACCGTCGGCAGTTTCGCCGCGCGTCGTGGCGCCGGCGGTCGATTCGCCGGCACCTGGTGCGCGAGGCGCGACCCGTAGATCGTCGACGTGCTCATCGTTCCTGCCCGAAGGCCCGACGCTGGACCAGCTGCAGGAAGCCGAACGAGAAGACGAGCGTCACCACGGCGATGACGATGGAGGCCGCGGCCGCCGTATGGATGTCGTCCTTCGCGAAGGCGTCCTGGTAGATCTTCATCAGCGGGGTCCAGTTCGACGAGAGGGCATTGGTCAGCGGCCGCAGCGTGGTCGGCTCGCTGAACACCTGCAATGTGGCGATCAGCGAGAAGACGAAGGTCATGATGAGCGCGGGCGTCAGCAACGGGATCTTGATCCGCCACGCGATCTGCCACTCGGTGGCACCATCGATCCGAGCCGACTCGTAGAGCTCGCTCGGCACCGTCCGCAGCGCCGTGTACAGCACGATCATGTTGAACCCGGTGCCGCCCCAGACGGCGATGTTGGCAACGGAGAAGTAGATGCTCGTCGGGTTCAACAGGTCCAGCGGCTGCTGGCCCAGTTCCTTCAGCAGCCACTGTCCCGGCCCGACCGACGGCAGGTACATGAACCCCCACATGAGGCTCGCGATCACCGCCGGCACCGCGTACGGCATGAAGATCGAGATCCGGGAGAAGGCGCGGGCCCGGGCCCGCGGGAGGTCGAGCAGCAGCGCGAAGAGCAGCGCGAGCCCGAGCATGGTGGGCACGAGCACCAGGCCGTAGAGCAGGACCCGCACGCAGCTCTGCCAGAACTCGCCGTCGTTGATGACGGCCTGATAGTTGGCAAATCCGGCGAAGGACTCCGCCCGGGCCCGGGCACCGAGCCCGAGCCCGGAGACCTGCACCCGGCGCAGCGACAGGTAAACGGTGTAGCCGATCGGCGCGACCATGAACAGGGCGAACAGGCCGATCGCCGGGGTGAGGAAGGCGTACGGCACCCGGCTGGGCGCTGTACGCGCGGAGCGGCGTGTCATTCGGAGACCTTGAATCCGTTCTTCTTCAGGTCGTCGACGGTGGCCTTCTGCATCTGGTCGACCGCCGCGGGGAAGGGGGTCTTCGCCGTGATGGCCTTGGCGAAGGTGTCCTTGTAGGTGGCGTAGGTGACGTTCACGTTCGGGCCCCAGGTGACGCCCGCCGCCGAGTTGGCGACCTGCTGGGCGAGCTTGTAGAAATCGGGCTGGTTGCTGAAGAACGCCGGCGCCTTCGACAGCTCCCCGCCGGACTGTGCGGCGGTCGCGGCCGGGTAGATGCCGCCCTCCTTGATCAGGCCGGCGACCGCGGTCGGGTCGGTGTTGAGCCAGATGGCGAACTTGCTGGCCTGCGCAATGTTCTTGGACTTCGCCGCGACGGCCGTCGAGGAGCCGCCCCAGCTGCCGGTCTTGTGCTCGCCGGCGGTCCACTGCGGCATCTCCGCGATCTTCCACTTGCCGGCGGTGTCGGGGGCGTTGCCGGACAGCACGCCGGGGCCCCAGACGGCGCTGGGCCAGGCGATCAGGGTGCCGTCGTTGAGGGCCTTGTTCCACTCGGGGGTGTACATCGGCTTGTTGTCGATCGCGCCGGAGGCGACCAGGCCGCCCCAGTACTCGGCGAGTTTCTTGGTCGCGGTGTCGTTGACCTGCACGGACCAGGTCTCGCCGCTGACGCCGAACCACTTGGCGCCGGCCTGCTGGGCGAGTCCGGCGAACCAGCCCGGGTCGCCGGCGGAGAAGGTGGTCAGGTAGCGCTTCGGGTCCTTCTGCCGGACCTGCTTGGCGACCTCACCGAACTCGTCCCAGGTGGTCGGCACCTTGAGGCCGAGCTGCTCGAAGACGTCCGCGCGGTAGTACAGCATCATCGGACCCGAGTCCTGCGGGATCGCGTAGACCGCGTCGGTGCCGAGCGTGATCGTGCTCCACACGCCGGGGGCGAACTTGCCCTTCGCGTCGGCGGTGTACTTGCTGAGGTCAGCCGCGGCGCCGTTGCTGACCAGCGTGGGAAGCGCCTGGTACTCGGCCTGGAAGAGATCCGGCGGGTTGCCGGCCTTGTTGGCCGTGAGGACCTTCGTGACCTCCTCGTCACCTTGCGCCTGCTTGCTGACGGTGACGTGGATGTCGGGATTGGCGGCGTTCCACTGGGCCACGACCTTGTCGATGCCGGGCACCCACGACCAGAAGGTCAGCTCGACCTTGCCGGTGGCCGTGTTCTGGGGTGTGCCGTCGTCGCTGGATCCGCAGGCGCTGGTCAGCAGCAGCGCACTCGCGGTTGCGACCGCGAACAGCGTACGGAGTTTCGGGGTCATCTTGGTCTCCAACGTGCGTAGGTCACCGCGGCGACGAGGGCGAGCGGGAGAAACGAAACGGCCGTGACTACGGCGCTCCGGCACCCTCCGACAGACGTCCATCGCTGCGGCGATCGGGGTGAACGACCGGGAGCGCTCACAGTTTTGGCCGTCCTAGACGTGCTGTCAATACATTGCGCGGAGGTTAATTCGCGCGTGATGCCTGCGCTATGCTGCCGCTATAGAACCGGGAGCGTTCACAGCCAGGAGTTGCAAGATGGACCAGCTTCAACCGTCGCCGCGGTTTCCCCGCGGTCTCGATGCCATCGCCTACGGCGGCGACTACGCCCCGGAGCAGTGGCCTGAGGAGGTCTGGGCCGAGGACGTCCGGCTGATGCGGCAAGCCGGTGTCAACCTGGTCAGCGTCGGCATCTTCAGCTGGGCGATGCTCGAGCCCGCCGAGGGGCAGTACACCTTCGAGTGGCTCGACAGGGTTCTGGAGCTCCTACATGCCAACGGGATCCGCGCGGACCTCGCCACGCCGACCGCGGCTCCACCGCCGTGGCTGACCTACCGCTATCCCGACGCGCGGCTCATCGACCGCGAAGGCCACGTCCTCGGACAGGGCGGCCGGCAGAGCTTCTGTCCCAGCTCGGCTGAGTACGCGCGGGCCGCCGCCACGATCACCGAGCAGCTGGGCCGCCGCTACGGCGAGCATCCGGCGGTCGCGCTGTGGCACGTCCACAACGAGTACGCCGGCGTGAACCCGCACTGCTACTGCCCAGGCTGCGCCGAGGCGTTCCGCGGCTGGCTGCAGGACCGCCACGGCGACCTGCCGACGCTCAACGCCGCATGGGGCACGACGTTCTGGAGCCAGCGCTACAGCGACTGGGCCGAGATCGAGCCGCCACACGCAGCGCCGACACCGGTGAACCCGGCGCAGCAGCTGGACTTCTTCCGGTTCTGCTCCGACGTCCATCTGGAGAACTTCCGGCGGGAGCGCGACATCCTGCGCGGCCTGTCGCCCGAGGTACCGGTCACCACCAACTTCATGATCGCCAACTGCAAGTGGGTCGACTACTGGAAGTGGGCCGGCGAGGTCGACGTGGTCGCCAATGACCACTACCTGCAGGCCGAACGCGACGATCCGCACATCGAACTGGCCATGTGCGCGGACCTGACGCGCAGCCTCGCCGGCGGAGCGCCGTGGATGCTGATGGAGCATTCCACGAGCGCCGTGAACTGGCAGCCCCGCAACATCGCCAAGCGGCGCGGCGAGCTGACCCGCAACAGCCTGGCCCACCTGGCCCGCGGCGCCGACGCGGTGCTGTTCTTCCAGTGGCGGGCCTCGCGGTTCGGGGCGGAGAAGTTCCACTCGGCGATGCTGCCGCACGGCGGAACCAGCACCCGGATCTGGCGCGAGGTCACCGAGCTCGGCGGACGCCTCGCCGGGCTGGACCGGCTGCGCGGCACCCGGGTCAAGGCCGACGTGGCGATCGTGTGGGACTGGGAGTCGTGGTGGGCCCTCGAGTTGGAATGGCGCCCGTCCGTGGACCTGGCATACCGCGAGCGGATCGAGGCGTACTACACGGCGCTGTGGAAGGCCCACCTCACCGTCGACTTCGTCCACCCAGAGGCGGCCCTGAGCAGGTACCCGCTGGTCGTCGTACCATCGCTGTACCTGACGACGGCCGCGGCGGCGAAGAACCTCGACGCATACGTCACCGGCGGGGGAACGCTGCTCGTGTCGTACTTCTCCGGCATCGTCGACGCGAACGACACCGTGCACGGGGATGCGCATCCGGGGGCGCTCCGCGACCTGCTCGGCGTGACAGTCGAGGAGTTCCTGCCGCTGCGGCAGGGCCGGCACATCGAGCTCTCGGACGGCACGGCCGCCGATGTGTGGGCCGAGGACCTCGTCGTCGACACCGCGGAGGTCGTGCTGACCTACTCGGACGGACCGGCGGCCGGAGGTCCGGCCGTCACCCGCAAAGCGCACGGAGGCGGCACGGCCTGGTACGTCTCGACCCGCCCGGACGCGGCCGGCCTCGAGCGACTGCTGGCCCGGATCCTGCCTCAGACAGGGCTCTCGGTCCGCCACGACGTGCCCGAAACGGTCGAGGTCGTGCGGCGCCCGCCGTTCGTCATCGCGATCAACCATGGCGAGCACGCCGCTGAAGTCGGCGGCCGCGTTGTCGAGGCCGGTGCGGTAACGGTGATCGAGGAGGCGTGAGGTGCTCATCGAGACGCGTCGCGCCGGGATCGTCGCGGCGACCCGCGAACTCGGCGGCATCGGCCTGCACGAGCTGAGCGAGCGCTTCGACGTGTCGATCCCGACGATCCGCCGGGACCTGGAGGTGCTCGCGGATCGCGGGCTGTTGCACCGGGTCCGCGGCGGAGCCATGCCGATCGGCGAGGAGCAGCCGGCACGGCCAGCGCATCGGCCGGCCCCGGACGAGGTCCAGGAGGCGCTGGGCCTCGTCCAGCCGGGCATGGCGGTCGGGATCTCGGGCGGCCCCAAGGCAGTGCGGCTGACGGAGCTGCTCGACGACGTCGCCGGCCTGACCGTGGTGACGCCGATGCCGATCGTCGCGGCCGCCGTGCGCAACGAGCGCACCACGGTCCTGCTGATCGGCGGAATCCGTACCCCCGGTGGCAGTCATGCCGGGCCCCAGACCGAACGGACGCTGCAGGCGCTGAATCTCGACATCGCGATCGTCCAGGTGCTGAGCCACCCGGCCCATGACACCCTCGCCGCCGCGACCGACCGGGCCTTGCTGGAGCGCGCCGCCCAGCGTGTGCTCCTGCAGCCCTGACCGCGCCGAACCTGTGCCCGTTCGGGGGTCGGGATGTTGGGCTTGCTGAGCGCCGAGGCATCGACCGAGGTCATGTCACAGCCGCCCGACTTGGCGTTGTACAGGACATGGTCGGCCGCAATCAGGGGGTCACCGCCCAGCTGTGCCAACTGGGCATACGCGGTTCGCTCGTCGAACCACCGACCCCGGGCCGAGGCGCCGAGGCAGGCCAAATGAACCAGCTCACCGACCACTTCGACGCCTGGCGACGCCATGACATCGCGGGCGTCCTGGCGACACTGACCGACGACTGCGTGATCATCGAGTGTTACGGGCCGACCTACCGCGGCCGACACCGCGTCGAGCAATGCCAACAGCACCGGCCTCGCCGCGCAGGCGCTGCGCGGCGCCGGCCGGCCGGTCGCCTGGCTCAAGGCCCGCGGATTCCTGCTCGGCCTGCAGGTGCGCTGCTCCGGCCCGGCCGCCGACCGCGGCGCGATCACCTACACGACGACCGGGTTCGACCCGGCCACCGCGATCCGCGCGACCGCGCAGGCCGTGCCCGGTCTGACCGGCGCCGGCTTCGCCACCCTCACCGCCGCCGACTCGCAGGCCGCGGCGCCGGGTTCACCGTCACCGGCACCCAGCGCTGGAGCCTCGCCTTCATCTGCCGGATCAACGGCAAGCCCACCGCCGCCACGGAGCCATGCGTCAACACCCCGCCGGCGTCGGCGTACTGGTCCTACTGGCACGCAGTGCCCGGCGGTGCCTGGAACTACAGCAGCCTCGGCGCCACCGGTTACGACCCCGCCATCGGTACCGTCGAGGGCTGGGCGTTCGGGTCCGGCGCCCCGCCCTCCGTCCCCGCGTGACCACGGCCGGGTCCGCCGGTGCCGGCCGGCGGACCCGGCTGTGAGCTACGGCACGACACGCCGACACAGGATCTGGTGTTGTGAATTCTCGCCCGCACCCATATATGGTGTCGCTTGCAGCTGGTTCGGCCGCGCTTCGGTGCGGTCGTGGCAACAGGGAACCCGGTGTGAGTCCGGGACTGCCCCGCAGCGGTGAGTGGGAACGAACGCTGTCATTGAGCACTGGACCGTGAGGTCTGGGAAGCGACGGCCAGTAGGTGACCGGAGACGGTCGCGCCCGCGAGTCCGAAGACCTGCCAGCGCACCGCGCGCCGAGGGCGGCGTGCGGTGGTCGGATGCCGCGTGGGACGGCTGACGCCATCGCCAGGTGCTCCTCGCGTGCGCCTTTCTGTGGCGGGCTTCCCCCTGCGTTCATCCGGTGGTGATGAGCAGGCGACGAGGGGGAGCACATGACGGTGACGCAGGACCAGGCGACGGCCGGGAAGGCGCCGGAGCAGCGCCGGCACGCGATGCAGGTCCGCAAGCGCAACGGCGACCTGGAGCCGGTCGACGTCAACAAGATCGTGAAGGCGGTCGAGCGATGGGTCGCCGACCTCGACGAGGTCGACCCGCTGCGGGTGGCGACGAAGACGATCAGCGGACTGTACGACGGGGCGACGACGGCGGAGCTGGACAAGCTGTCGATCCAGACGGCGGCGGAGCTGATCGGTGAGGAGCCGCAGTACTCGCGGCTCGCGGCGCGGCTGCTCGCGGCGTACGTCGACAAGGAGGTCCGCGGGCAGGGCGTGGCGAGCTTCAGCCAGGCGATCCGGCACGCGCACCAGCAGGGCCTCATCAGCGACGACACCGCGGCGTTCGTAGCCCGCAACGCCCGCAAGCTCGACGACGCCGTCGACGTCGACGGCGACCTGCGCTTCGAGTACTTCGGGCTGCGGACCGTCGCCGACCGGTACCTGCTGCGCCACCCTTCGTCGAGACTGGTCGTGGAGACCCCGCAGTACTGGCTGCTGCGCGTCGCGTGCGGGCTGTCGCAGACCCCGGGTGAGGCGATCGGTTTCTACCGGCTCATGTCGTCCCTCGCGTATCTGCCGAGCTCGCCGACGCTGTTCAACTCCGGCACCGCGCACACCCAGATGTCGTCGTGTTTCCTGGTCGACTCGCCCCGCGACGAGCTCGACTCGATCTACGAGCGCTACCACCAGGTCGCGAAGCTGTCGAAGTTCTCCGGCGGGATCGGCATCTCCTGGTCCCGGGTGCGCGGCCGGGGCGCGCTCATCCGCGGCACGAACGGCAAGTCCAACGGCATCGTGCCGTTCCTGAAGACCCTGGACGCGGGTGTTGCCGCCGTCAACCAGGGCGGCCGGCGCAAGGGCGCCGCGTGCGTGTACCTGGAGCCGTGGCACCCGGACATCGAGGAGTTCCTGGAGCTGCGCGACAACACCGGCGAAGAGGCCCGCCGCACCCACAACCTGAACCTCGCGAACTGGATCCCGGACGAGTTCATGCGCCGGGTCGAGGCCGACGCCGATTGGTCGCTCATCGACCCGTCCGACGCGCCGGAGCTGCCCGACCTGTTCGGTGCCGAGTTCGACGAGGCGTACCGCGTCGCCGAGAAGCACGCGGTGCGCACCGTCAAGGCCCGCGACCTGTACGGGCGGATGATGCGCACCCTGGCGCAGACCGGCAACGGCTGGATGACGTTCAAGGACCGCTCCAACGCGCTGTCGAACCAGACGGGCGCGCCCGGCAACACGATCCACCTGTCCAACCTGTGCACCGAGATCCTCGAGGTCAACAGCGACGACGAGACGGCGGTCTGCAACCTCGGCTCGATCAACCTCGGCGCGCATCTCACAGCCGGCGGCGTCGACTGGGACAAGCTGCGCACCACCGTCCGCACCGCCGTGGTGTTCCTGGACCGGGTCATCGACATCAACTACTACCCGTCGCAGCAGGCCGCCGCGTCCAACCCGCGGTGGCGGCCGGTCGGGCTCGGCCTCATGGGACTGCAGGACGCGTTCTTCACGCTGCGGCTGCCGTTCGACTCCCCCGCCGCCCGCGAGCTGTCGACGCGGGTGCAGGAGGAGATCTACCTCACCGCCCTGGAAGCGTCGGCGGACCTGGCGGAGCGGTTCGGGCCGCACCCCGCGTACGCCGAGACCCGCGCCGCCGGCGGCGAGCTGCACCCGGACCTGTGGGGCGCGCCCACCGAGGGTGAGCGCTGGGCCCTGCTCCGTGAGAAGGTCGCGGCGAGTGGGTTGCGCAACTCGCTGCTGATCGCGATCGCGCCGACCGCGACGATCGCGTCCATCGCAGGGTGTTACGAGTGCATCGAGCCGCAGGTGTCCAATCTGTTCAAACGCGAGACCATGTCGGGTGAGTTCCTGCAGATCAACACGTACCTGGTGCGGGAGCTCAAGGCCCGTGGGCTGTGGACCGCGGCGATCCGCGAGCAGATCAAGCGCGCCGAGGGCTCGGTGCAGGACGTCGCCGACCTGCCCGATGACGTGCGCGAGCTGTACCGCACCGCCTGGGAGCTGCCGCAGCGGGCCCTCATCGACCTGGCCGCCGCGCGGGCCGCCTACATCGACCAGTCGCAGTCGCTGAACCTGTTCCTGGCCGCGCCCACCATCGGCAAGCTCTCCTCGATGTACCTGTACGCCTGGAAGAGCGGCCTGAAGACCACCTACTACCTGCGGTCCCGGCCCGCGACCCGCATCCAGCAGGCCACGGTCTCCCTCGTCGCGCCGCCCGCCGAGGCCGTCGCCTGCTCCCTGGAAAACCCCGAGTCGTGCGAGGCCTGCCAGTGACCACCATCCCCGAACCCCGTCTCGGCGCCGACATCCGGCCGATGCTGCTCGACCCCGGCATGGACCTCACGCTGCGGCCGATGCGGTACCCCCAGTTCTTCGACCGGTTCAAGGACGCCATCAAGAACACCTGGACCGTCGAGGAGGTCGACCTGCACAGCGACCTCGCCGACCTGCCCAAGCTCTCCCCCGCCGAACGGCACCTCGTGTCCCGGCTCGTCGCGTTCTTCGCCACCGGCGACACCATCGTCGCCAACAACCTGGTCCTCAACCTGTACCAGCACATCAACAGCCCGGAGGGACGCCTGTATCTCTCCCGGCAGCTGTTCGAGGAGGCCGTGCACGTCCAGTTCTACCTGAACCTCCTGGACACATACGTCACCGACGACGCCGAACGGACCGCGGCGTTCGCCGCCGTGGAGAACATCCCGTCGATCGCGCGCAAGGCCGAGTTCTGCTTCCGCTGGATCGACTCCCTCGGCGACCTGCACGAGCTGAAGACCCGCGACGACCGGCGCGCGTTCCTGCTCAACCTGGTCTGCTTCGCCGCCTGCATCGAGGGGTTGTTCTTCTACGGCGCCTTCGCCTACGTGTACTTCCTGCGCTCCCGCGGGCTGCTGCACGGCCTCGCGTCGGGAACGAACTGGGTGTTCCGCGACGAGTCGATGCACATGGCGTTCGCGTTCGACGTCGTCGACACGGTACGGGCAGAGGAACCCGACCTGTTCGACTCCCAGCTGGAGGCGCAGGTCCGCGAGATGCTCGCCGAAGCGGTCGAGTGCGAGGTGCAGTTCGCCGCCGACCTCCTGGAACAGGGCGTCTCCGGGATGTCCCTCGCGGACATGCGCGAGTACCTGCAACACGTCGCCGACCGGCGGCTCGCCACCCTCGGTATCGCGCCGCTGTACGGCAGCCGCAACCCGTTCGCGTTCATGGAACTGCAGGACGTCCAGGAGCTGTCGAACTTCTTCGAGCGCCGGGTGTCGGCGTACCAGGTCGGCGTGACGGGCACGGTCAGCTTCGACGACGACTTCTGAGCGGCGGTGCGCTGCTGTCCTGTGCGGCATCACCGCGCAGGACAGTGGCGACGTCGTCGCAGGCGCATCCGTCCGGGCCGGCGCCGGCAAGCAGCGCCTCTCCCCGTGCGGCGGATGTCAGGGACAACGTCAAGCACGCTGTGACACACGTCGTGGGTGCCCCGGTCCCGAACGTCGCCGGGCACCCGTACGATGGCTCGCAGTGCTGGTTCGCCTCGTTCGCAAGGACGGGGCGTCGTAAGAGGGAACCCGGTGTGAGACCGGGACTGCCCCGCAGCGGTGAGTGGGAACGACCGCCGTCATCAAGCACTGGACCTCTCGGGGTCTGGGAAGCGACGGCCAGTAGGTGGCACCGGAAGGTATCGCGCCCGCGAGTCCGAAGACCTGCCCGCACTGCGCACACCGCCGGTGTGCGCCGCCGGCGACCCCTCGGGAGGGTCAGGGCGGAAGCCGGGCGCGCCGTGCCCTGTCTAGGTGGTGAAAGTGGTGGTTGACCTGGGGAAATGTGGGTTGGCCTGGTGACGGGGCGTGTCACTAGGTGTGGGTGTTTGCGCTGGTCAGCGGTGTGTGGCTAGGTCCAGGATCTTCTTGGGTGGTTCGACGTTGAGCGCGGTGAAGAGGTCGCGCTGGGCGCGCAAGCGAAGACGATCGTGCCCCAGTTCAGCCCGGTGCACGGGGGCTGAACTCGCTCGCTCGGCGGGGGTCCGCCGGCAGAGCCCACCAACCCCCTCGCTCGCCCGCTCACCGAGCTACTGGCGTTGACCTACGGTCCGGCCGCCGTCCTGGCCGATCTGCTGCCACCCGTGGACGGGGTCGGGGGCCGCTGGCAAAACCGCGGTAGGTGACGACGCGCTTGCCTGCGTCGTCACCCACCTGCAGGGCCGCCTTACCAGCCCGGACGCTTCCAGTAGAAGTGGCTCTTCTGCTGGCCTGACCAGATGCTGATCTTGGCGCTGTTGCTCAGGCTCTCACCGTTGACCTGGAGGTACTTCCCGGTGCTAAGGCTCTTGATGACAAAGTTGGTGCCCGAGCCGACGCCCGTCACCAACAGGAAGACGAACGCCTCCGCGTTGTCCTCCGGATTGCACGGCCATTGGATGAGCGCAGTGCCGTTGGCGCTGTTGTTTCCCTTGACCGACAGGCACTTATCGCTGTCCTGGCTGCGCAGATTGTAGTACTTCAGGCCGAGCTTGACGCCCGCGAACTCGACCCGCCACTTCTGGTGGGTTTTGCCGTTGCAGGTGTACTGGGTGGCCTGCACACCGTCGGCGTTCGAACCGCCGGGGATCTCCAGGCACTTGCCGGAGTGGTTGTTGGTGAACGGTTGGTACAGATTTGCCCTTTCATCGCCCACGCCGGGAACGTCGGCCGCCGCTAGGCCGCTGAACGGGTCGTCCTCCGCGCTCGCGGTTCCCGCCGAAGCGAACACGAAGGCGGCCGCCACGCCCAGTGCCACGAGCAGGGAGCCAAGTCTGCTTTTCCTCATGGGGCCAGCGAACCGGGCACGGCCCGCACCCGGCAACGGTTTCGGCCGTTCGATACTGTCCCGAACAGCTGAGACGGGCGCGCGGCTGACGTCATTGCAGCTGAAAGACCTGTCCGAGTGCCGACGAATCACATGGCAGTTGGCGCAGCGTGTCCTGGCCGATCACCGAGTCGGCCGGATACCCCAGACACATCCCGCTGTGCTTCGGACGGATCCGGTAGCCGGTCGCCGGAGAAGTGACGGGCTCCCACCTGTACTCCTCGACGGCTCCATTGCCGCAGGCGCCGTCCTCGACCTCGATGCCGGTGTCCATGCTGCCGAAGGGGATGCCCATGCAGCCCGGACCGAACTGCGGGTGGTCGATGGCGACCCGGTAGATGTCGTCAACGACGTGTCGTAGCGCCATCGAGGGAAACTGCTCCTCGCACGGAGTCTCGTACAGGTGGCCACTACCGCTTCCTCGCTGTTCGGAGAGGCACAGGCCGGAGCGGGCCATCTGCAGGCGGTACGGGCCGGACGGCACCAACGCCTGAGCGCTCGACGGGTTCGCGGGCGACGTGTGTGTTGTGGTCGGCGTTTGCCGGACATCGAAGAGCCCTTCGGCGGCCAGCGCCACGAGCACTACCACCGTGACCGTGCCACCCACCGCGGCCAGCAGCCGGCCACGCTGGATCGATCGGGCGGGTGGGACCGGCGCGCCGCGCTCGTCGGCCCGAACTCCCGAGTCCAGCGTAGCAAGGCTGTCCTCGCGGAACTGTCCGGTCGCCACCTGTTGCCGCACCGACAGCCAGCTCGCGACCGTGTCCTCCTCCGCGCCGCACGCCCGAACGAACGAGGCGACCACGTCCGCCCGGGGCAGGGTGGTACGGGCTAATGCCGCGGCTATCGTGCTGTGCGGCAGGACCTCGCCGCGCTCGCGCGCCTGACGCTCCAGCTGGCGGTAGGAAAAGCCCGACCATACCCGTAGCGAGTGCAGCGCGGCCACGTACTCGGCGGCGCTGTGCACCCCGGCCGGACCAGGCTGAGTGATGTATTTCGATAGATGTGGGCTGATTTCTGGCACTGGACACCCTTCGGAATCTGGGACCACGACAGGATCGGTTGTCCACTTGTCCAGCAGGTTAAAGGGGCCAGGGAGGCTTCGCGCTGAACCGGCCACCCCTCATCGCGCGACGTTTTCGTTTCGTGACCCCGCGTTCCACAGATCAGGTAGCTGACTGGTCCGCGAGATTGTGGGTTGAGCTGGGAAAATACTGGCTGGCCTGGTGATGGGGCGTGTCACTAGGCCGGGGTGTCCGCGCTGGTCAGGGGGTTGCGGGGGTGGCCTCGAAGACGCGGCGGGGGTTGGGCAGGCCGAGCGCGGCGAGGGTCTTCTTCTGGGCGGTGGTGAGTTCGGTGCGCTGGCGGGTTCGATGAGTCGTGCGCTCGAACGCGGTCCCGGCACGGTTGGGGTCGTCGCCCTCACTGAACGGAGCAAGCAGCCGCGCTGGCGGGGAGGCGGTGAACCTGCCGCCCTTGAACACCAGCCAGCGCACCAGTTGTAGGCAGTCCTCGTCACTGAGCACGGGATCTTCGCCGACCTCGGGTACGTCGAAGGCGCCGCACCGGGCCGCAACCGCCACACCGAAGGCACCGCCCCATGAGGGCGGTGCCGAAGATTCGGACCGCCGGCCACCTTCGGGATCTGGGCCAACGGCGTCAACGGCTCGGCAGGGTCATCGAGGCTGAGCGCGACGAGACGTTCTTCGTCATCATCCCCGGAGGCTCGGCGACAGCACGTCGGCCCCGCTCTCCGTCGGTGTCAGGAACAGGGTCATCGGCCACCTGCTTAACCCAGCGGGCCCGTACTTCGTGCTCGGCAGGCTGGCCGTCCCGCAGCAACGGAACTTCGCCGGGCGTGACACGCTCACGCTGGCCGACCGTGGTGGTGAGCAGAACGACGTAGTCCGGGTCGTAGGTACGCGCGGCCTGCAGCAGCGCTGGCGCTACTTCACCTTGCACATGCGGTATGAGGAGGAATCCTCGCCCGCCCCACAGGTGGGTCGCCGCGTGAATGGCCAGCCGCGCCCAGTAGTGCCACGCGCCGCCTCCATCGAAGACGATGGCGACGCGGGGTGCGAAAGCCCGATCTGGGCAACGATCGGCGCGGGGCGGGCATCCTGAACACCCTAAAGACAGTGATCTACCGGCGTGCCGAGGCAGGCCGGACGACCCGAGCCGCCGCGGCGGTGGGAGATGCTGAGCCGGCTGGTCCGGCGCTGGTTCTGCGCTGGTCGGCCATTGGCCGGCCGTCGACTTCCAGGCACGACGAGCGCCGGGCGCCTGCGACAACCGCACTCGTCGTGAGAATGATTCGTGTCTACAGTCCGACAGCTGCGTTCTCGCTCCCGTCTGATCGGTACATGATCGACGCCGCGGCGACCGGCAGCGGCCGCTTGTCCCGGCCCACCGGGACGGTGGTCCCTTACCGCTCGGGACAGGCGCGTGGTGTCCTGCTCGGGCCGGGCCGCATGCCGTCGCCCTGGCCGAACCGGCCGGTGCCTGGCCCGGGAAGCGTCGTGAGACCGTTGGTGAGGAAGTTCTTTGAGACGTAGCTCAACCGGCCGGCGTTGGCTGGCCCTGGCCGTCGTCGCGACGCTGGCGGCGGGTGGCTGCACCGACGACAGCGACCGCGACGACACAGCCGCACGCGGCGCCGTCGACCGCAAGTCCGTCGCCGCCGCCGCTGCCGGCCTGCCCGCCGAGCCGGCGGCCGCGGCGGAGCAGCTCGTCGCGACGATCACCAGCGACCCGGCCGGCGCCCCGGCCGCCACCGCCGAGCTGCTGCGGCGCTCGGGGTTCGCGATCGTGTCCGCGAAAGGGCCGGTCGTCGCCGCCCCGGACGAGGTGACGCTGCTGGACGCGCCGATCTACGCCGAGCTGGTCCCGCTGCTCGCCGAGGCGACGCGGGAGGGCGACAGGTACACGCCGGAGCAGTTCTCGGCGCTGCTGGTGGCCGTCGGGCTGACCGACAAGGCGCCGACCTTCGCGCAGCTCGCCACGGCGATCGGCGGCTGGGGCAAGCAGCCCGGCGACGGCGCGGTGTTCACGACCGCGGGCGCCGCCGTGCGCGCCCTCGCCGCCCAGCACCGCCAGGTGATCCATCCCGCCGCCGACCCGGCCGAGGTGTGGTTCGACCCGTTGCAGACGATCCTCCTGCTCAGCCACGCGACGAGCCGGTTCGCGCTGGTAGCCAAGGGCGCCAAGAACGGCACGGCCGCGCCCGCGCCCGGCCTGTTCGACCGGCTGGTCGGCGGCGGCGTGGCCCACGCGGAGGACCCGAAGGGCGCGTGCGGCGAGTTCGCGGCCCTGTTCGCCGCCCCGGACGACCCGGTCATCAAGGCCAACAGCGACTTCCTGAAAGGGGAGCTCAAGGACCGGCTGGCCGGCGCGATCCTCGGCGAGGGCGCGAAGGAGATCTTCGACAAGGCCAACGAGGCGTGGGGCAAGGCCGGCGCCACGGCCAGCGCGATCATGCTGATGCTCGGCACCCGCATCGACCTCACCGCCGACAAGTCCGCGACGCACTTCAAGCACGCCCCGGGCAGCCGCGGCGAGCACGTGACGCTGACCGCCACCGCGATCTTCGACATCAAGGTCGCCCTGGAGAAGCTCGAATGCTACGCGCTCGCCGGCGTCGAGATGCCGAAGGCCGGGCCGATGGAGGGCCTGACGGTCCGCTGGTCCAGCCAGCAGCCGCAGGTCGGCACCATCCAGAAGGGCGGCGGCCAGCTCTTGCAGGCGGTGGCCGCGGACAGCGCCAAGATGACCCGTGGCGAGAAGACCGGCAAGGACGGCAAGTCCACCCTGGAGGTCAAGCCGCCGGTCGAGGACCCGCCGGGCGAGGGGCCGGAGCTGCGCGGCAAGGCGACGTTCATCGCGGCGCTGGACAAGGAGAGCTTCCCGTTCGAGCTCGGCGACACCTACGGCCTGCTCGGCAACCCGGTCGGCTACGGCATCGGCAAGACCTTCGACCTGCTCCGCGACGTCCTGGTCAAGGCCGGGCTGCCGAGCCAGACGATCACGATCGCGGTCACCTACCACGGCTCGGACATCCTCGTCGCCAAGGGCAGCAACTCCGTGAACCTGATCCTCGCGTCGATTCCCAAGGTGTACGTCGACCTGGTGAGCTGCACCGGCCTGGCCGGGCCGTTCAAGGGCAAGGGCGGCTACAGCGGGGTCGAGTACAGCGAGTTCGAGCAGCTCGCCGGCGCCGTCGCCGGGATTCCCGTCCCGAAGAGCATCGGCGGCCAGGAGAACTCGAACCTCAGCGTCCTGACCAACGACCGGTCCGGCCCCAACCCGTTCTTCATCATGACCGGCGAGGGCGGCAAGCAGTTCCTGGACGGGGTCCTCGACCTCAACCCGGACCGCTACCTGAACACCCGCGCCGAGATCCTCGACGACTGGCGGGTCGGCCGCCCGGTCGGCGAGGTGGAGATCCTCCTGGCCGGCAACTCGTTCCCGCTCAGCGACCTCACCTGGCCCGTCCTGCGGGTCACCGAGGACCCGCGCTGCCCGAAGGTGACGTATGAGTACGACAACCTCTGACCACCGCCGCCGGGTGCTCACCGGACTGCTCGCCACGGTCCTCGCCGGGGGCCTCGCCGCGTGCACCTCGGACCACAAGCCCGCGCCGCGGCCGACGACCGGGGCGGGCGCGAACCCGCCGGGGGCCGCGCTGCCGGCCGGCTTCGCCGGTCTCTACGTCACCCCCGAGGTGATCGCGGTACCGCTGCCCGGCGACGGGCTGCGCATGGTCACGGCGCAGCGGTGCGACCGCCTCGTGGACATGCTGGGCGCCGGCCAGTGGTACGTCGCCGACGAACTGCGCTACCCCAAGGAAGCGGCGGCCTCCCAGGAGGTCTTCGGCGGTCTCGGCCTGATGCCCGCCCTCCTGCTGCGGCGCGGCGACCGGCGGGTGTTCGCCACGATCGAGGGCGCCACGGACTGCACGGCGACCCTCACCACCCTGCCGGCGCAGGAGATCACGGTCAGCGGTGCCGGGATGCCCGGCACCCGCCCGGGCTGGGCGGCCACCACCCGGTGCTACCGCAGCGGCGGCGACCTCAGCGTGTCGTTCTACTTCGACACGGACGCACACGTCGGCGCCATCGGCACCGTCACCATCGCCGCCGACGGCAGCGTCTCCGACGAGGACCTGAGCATCACCGTCGTCCAGCACACCGGCGCCCTCATGAACACCCTGTCCGGCCTCGACTGGTCCGCCCCGAAACCGAAGAAAGGGGTGACCCTCAGCGAACTGACGGCGGAGGACGTCGGCGGCGCGAAGGCGTCGATGACCGGCCCGGCCGAGCGGCCCGCGGGCACACTGACCCTGCCGGCCCTCAGCGACGACGCGGGCAAGCTGGGCGAGGTCAGCATCACCGTGCCGTTCGCCTGCGCGGAGGTCGGCACCCTCGGCGCCTGACGCGTGCGGAACAAGATGCCGTTCTGCGTCACCCGCTGCGGCGCACCGACCCGGTAGTACTCCTCCTCGAAGATGAGCTACTGCCATGTCGACGCCTCGCGGACGCCGTACTCCTTGGGCCACGACACGACCGACCACCGGTCCGCGTGCAGCGCCCGCTCCCACGCCAGGTGCGCGGCGCAGCCCTCCGCGGTGTCCCCCGAGGGCAGCGGCTGCCGCGGCACGTTCGCCGCCAGCCAGTTCCGGGCCTCCGCCCGGAACTGCTCGTCCTGCGCCGACCAGGTCAGGTCCATCTCAGCCCTGCCCCGTCTCGGCGGCGCCCGCTGGCGCCGTGTCACGGTAGTAGCGTAGTTGCGTGCGGGCCACCGTGCGCAGGTGCACCTCATCCGGGCCGTCGGCGATGCCGAGGATCCGGGCGCTGGCCCACATCCGGGCGATCGGGAAGTCGTCGGTGACCCCGCCGCCGCCATGTGCCTGGATCGAACGGTCCAGCACGTTGCGGGCGACCCGCGGCGCGACGACCTTGATCGCGGCGATCTCGGTCGCGGCGTCCTTGGCCCCGCCCCGATCAATGAGCCACGCCGTCTTCAGCACGAGCAGGCGGGCCTGCTCGATCTCCATGCGGGACTCGGCGATCCAATTGCGGATCACGCCCTGCTCGGAGAGCGGGCCGCCGAACGCCTCGCGGGCCATCGTCCGGCGCACCATGAGCTCGAGGCCCCGCTCGGCCATGCCGAGGCAGCGCATCGCGTGGTGGATGCGGCCTGGGCCCAGGCGGGCCTGGGCGATCGCGAAACCGTCGCCCTCAGCGCCGAGCAGGCTCGTCACCGGCACCCGCACGTCGTCGAACCGGATCTCGCAGTGACCGTGCTGGTCGTGGTAGCCGAAGATCGGCAGCGAGCGCACGATCGTCACCCCGGGGGTGGCGACCGGCACGAGCACCATGGACTGCTGCCGGTAGACGGCCGTCTCCGGGTCCGTCTTGCCCATCAGCACGAGGATGTCGCAGCGCGGGTCCGCCGCGCCGGTCGTCCACCACTTGCGTCCGTTGATGACGTACTCGTCTCCGTCGCGCACGATCGAGGTGGAGATGTTCCGTGCGTCGGAGGAGGCCACGTCCGGCTCGGTCATCGCAAAGCCGGAGCGCATCGTGCCCTCGAGTAGCGGTGTGAGCCACTGCTGCTTCTGCTCGGGCGTGCCGAACATGTGCAACAGCTCCATATTGCCCGTGTCCGGCGCGGCACAGTTGAGCGCCTCGGGGGCGAGGTAGGGCGAGCGTCCGGTCTCCTCGGCGAGGTATGCGTACTCGACGTTCGTGAGGCCCGACAGATCAGGCAGGAAGAGGTTCCACAGACCTAGCCTGCGCGCCGTGTCCTTCAGCGCTTCGACGACCGGCGGCAGGACGTGGGACACGCCCCCGTTCACGCGGGCCGCGGCACCGAGCTCGGCGGCGTACACCTTCTCGGCTGGGTAGACATGCTCGGCCATAAACGTGCGCAACGTCGTGAGCAACTCGCTCGAGCGCGGGCCGGGGCCGAGGTCCATCTGGGTCAGGTCGGTCGCGTCAGCCACCGTCACTCCTTGCCTGAGTTCACACGGAGGGCGATCTTGCCGCGAGCGCCACGGTTCATCACCGTGGCGAGCGCGCGGGCAGCCTCCTCGAGCGGGAAGACTTCGCTGACGTGTAGCCTCAGCCGGCCAGCGGCGACCCACTCGAGCAGCGTCGTCATGTTCGCGGCGTTCGCCTCCGGGTTGCGCTTGGCCCAGGCGCCCCAAAGGACCCCCAGCACCGCGCCCTCGGTGAGCAACAGCCGGTTGAACTTCACCTGCGGGATCTCGCCCGCCGCGTAGCCGACGGTGAGGAACCTCCCAGCCCACGAGAGGGTACGCAGCGCCGCGGTGGCGGCGTCGCCACCGACGGGGTCGTAGACGACGTCGGCACCGGCGCCGCTGGTCAGCTCGCGCACCATCGCCGTCATGTCGTCGTAGCCGATGGCGTGGTCGGCCCCGTGCGCCAGGCACAGCTCACGCTTGTCCTCGCTCGAGGCGGCCGCGATCACGGTCGCGCCGAGGGCCTTGCCGATCTGCACGGCGGTGAGGCCGACGCCGCCGGAGGCGCCGAGCACAAGCAGTGTCTCGCCGGTTGCGAGGCCGGCCCGGTCGACGAGCCCGTGATAGGACGTGCCGTAGACAACGGGGATCGTGCTTGCCTCGACGAGGTCGATGCCCTCGGGCAACCGGTGGACCATACGGGCGTCGACGAGCGCCTGCGCGGCGTAGCCGCCGATGCCACAGAAGCCGATGACGCGGGTGCCGACGGGCGGGCCGGTCACCCCGTCGCCGAGCGCCGCGACCGTGCCGGCGACCTCACAGCCGGGCACGAACGGCAGCTCCGGCTTGGTCTGGTAGGTGCCGGCGACGATAAGGCCGTCGGGAAAGTTCACCCCGGCGCCGACGACGTCGACGAGCACCTGCCCGGGGCCGGGCTGCGGCTGCGGCCCGTCCGTCACCGTGAGCACCTCGGGATCCCCGAGCTTACGGACCACCATCGAACGCACGGCTCAGCCCTCGCTGCCCGAGCGCGCCGCCTTGTCGGTGCCGGCGAACTCGTCGCGGATCCGGTCGGCGACCCCGGTGAGGTTCAGCTCGAACGTGAAGCCCTGCTCGAAGCGGTAGCTGCGGTTGACGTCCCACAGGTCGATGCCGTTGAGCGAGGCCTTCGCGGCCCGGATGACGGTGGGGTTCTTCGCGGCGATCTGGGTCGCGACCGCGAGCGCCGCCTCGCGCAACTGCTCGCGGGGTACGATGCTGTGGACCGTGCCGTACGCGTGCAACTCCTGGGCGGTGGCCGTGGCCGAGGTGTAGACCATGGCGCGCATCCGGTGTTGCGGCACTATCCGGGACAGGTGGGTCGCGGCACCGAGGGCGCCGCGGTCGACCTCGGGCAGGCCGAAGGTGGCGTCGTCGGAGGCGACGATGACATCGGAGTTGCCGACCAGCCCGATGCCGCCCCCGAGGCAGAAGCCGTTGACGGCGGTGATGACCGGGACGGGGCACTCGTAGACGGCCTTGAACGCGGCGTAACAGCCGCGGTTGGCGCCGAGCAGCGCAGTGAATCCGTCGGTGTGCTGCATCTCCTTGATGTCGACGCCGGCGTTGAAGCCGCGGCCCTCGGCGCGCAGCACGACGACCCGCACCGACTCGTCGGCGCCGGCGGCGTCGAGGGCGGAGGCGAGTGCGAACCAGCCGGCCACGGGCAGTGCGTTCACCGGTGGGTTGTCCACGACGATCTCGGCGATGCCGTCGGTGTGGATGGTCGTCGTCACGGACGGGTGGGTGGTGGGGGTCATCCCTGCTCCTCGGTAGTCCCGGGCTGCTCGCTGGTCTCGGGTGTCGCGCCCGCGAAGGGTGGCGTCAATGCCTAGGGCGGCCTGTTGCACAAGGTGGCCCGCCACAGCCGGCCATCCCTGATGGAAAGGTCCTAGGGCAGCACGAACGTCGCCCATACGGTGACGGCCGTGTCGCCGGTCTGACGCCGGCAGGTCAGCTCGACGTCGACGCGGCCCTCACGACCGTCCTCGCCGTCGAGCACGTAGGTGCGCAGTGGAGCACCCTCGAGCGTGAGGGTGTCGCCCGGCCACACCTGGGCCAGGAACCGGATGCGGAAGTCCCGCACGTTGGGGCCGCCGAGCCAGTCGGTGGCGAAGGTGCCGAGCAGGCTCGCCTGCCACATGCCCACCGAGAAGGGGCTCGGGAACCCGGCGGCCGTGGCGAAGACCTCGTCGTGGTGGATCGGGTTCATGTCGCCCGAGGCGCCCTGGTAGCGGACGAAGTCGGTGCGGGTCACCGGGCCGTAGGTGCGCGCCGGAGGGGTCGCCGGGACGGGCAGGCCGGCCTCGGGCGGGCCGGGCCGGGCGGTGGAGGTCGTGTCGCTCACGCGGAGGCTCCGTCCTGTGTCGTGCCCTCGGTGTCCGGCGGGCGGGCCGTCTCGACACCGGTGAGCTTGGCCTGGGCGACGAGACGCCCGGTCTCGTCGCGGAAGTCGGTGTACATCACGGCGAAGGTCATCTCACCGCCGCGGCGACCCACCTTGGTGTAGATCTCGCCGATGCGCGACTGGCAGGTGAGCCTGGTCCCGGCGCGAGGCGGCTCGCCGAAGAAGGTGTACTGCTGCTCGGCGTGCAGGCCGCGCTGCTGGTCGAGGTCAACCGCGGACCACGGGTTGGAGTCCTCGTCCTGCCAGAAGAAGGTCGTCGTGAGGAACGTCGGCTGCACGACCGGCTGCTCCTCCTGCAGGTAGGCCGCGTCGGCCGCCCCGGTGGCAAGCGCGAATTCGCGGATCTTGCCGCGCTCGACGTCGAGCCGGAAGGGGGCGCCGGTGACGCCCTGCGCGTCGGGATTGGCCACGACGAGCTCCTTTCGTTGGTCAGGTGCGTGCTGGCGGCACCGCCGGCGCGCGCCGGGTCGTCACGGGTGCTGGCTCGAGACGGACACGACCTCGCCGGTCATGTACGACGAGTAGTCACTGGCGAGGAATACGATGACGTTGGCGATCTCCCACGGCGTCGCCGCCCGGCCGAAGGCCTCCTGGGCCGAGAGCTGGGCGAGCAGCTCGTCACTGGTCACCTTGGCCAGGTGGGCGTGCATCGCGATGCTCGGGGACACCGCGTTGACCCGGATGCCGTGCTCGGCGACGTCGAGGGCCGAGCACCGGGTCAGCGCCATGACGCCGGCCTTCGCCGCGGCATAGTGCGCCTGCCCCTTCTGCGCGCGCCAGCCGATGACGGATGCGTTGTTGACGATGACCCCCTTGCCCGCCGGGATCATGTGCCGCAGCACCGACCGGGTCGCCTTGAACGTCGAGGTCAGGGTCACCGACAGGACGGAGTCCCACTGCTCGTCGGTCATGTCCTGCACGGCCGCGGTGCCGCCGAGGCCGGCGTTGTTGACCAGCACGTCGATGCCGCCGAACTCGGCGGCGACGGTGTCCATGAGGTGGTCGAGCTGGGCCTGGTCGGTGACGTCGCAGGGCACCGCGAGCGGCCGGTGCCCGGTGAGACGCTCGATCTCGTCGGCCGACTCGGTGAGGCGGCGCTCGTGACGGTCGCTGACAGCGACCCGCGCGCCTTCCTCGGCGGCGCGGCGGGCCGTCGAGAAGCCGATACCGGTGCCAGCCGCGGCGGTGACGAGCACCGAGCGCCCGGAGAGCAGCCTGTGGGCGGGGCCGGCCCAGTCGGCGGTGGTGTGACCGGTGTCAGCCACGGGTGGCCATCTCCTTTGCGATCTCCTCGACGCTCCAGCGGGCGCCCTTGTCGACGGTCCAGTCGTAGCTCCATGGCGCGAAACGGCGGATCTCGCCACCCTTGGCGTAGTACACCTCGCCGGTCACCGGCGCGGCGGCGGTGAGCAGCCAGGCGACGAGCGGGGAGACGTTGCCCGGGTGGTAGACGTCGAACGCGCCCGCGTCGGCCGGGGCGGCGACCATTTCCCCGATGCCGGGCAGGTCCTGGGTCATCCGGGTGCGCGCGACCGGGACGATCGCGTTGACGCGTACGCCGTAGCGGCCGATCTCCTGGGCGAGGATGACGGTGAGGGCAGCGATGGCGGCCTTGCCCGCGCCGTAGTTCGTCTGCCCGACGGCGCCGATGAGTCCTGAGGTCGAGGAGACGTTGACGATCGAGGCGACCGGCCGGTTGCCGGCCTTGGACTCGGTGCGCCAGTGGTCGGCGAACACCCGGCACGGCGCGAACGTCGAGCGCAGTTGCCCACGGATCACGGCGTCCCAGTCGTCCTCGCTCATGTTGACGAACATCCGGTCCCGCAGGATGCCGGCGTTGTTGACGAGGCCGTCGACGCGCCCGTAGGTGTCGCGGGCGAGCGCGAGCAGCTCGCGGGCGCCCTCGGTGGTGGAGACGTCCGCGGTGCTGGCCAGCACCTGCCCGCCGGCGGCCGTGATCTCGGCGGCGACGGCCTCGACGACCGAGGGGTCGCCGCCGGTGCCGTCGGCGGCGGCGCCGGTGTCGGCGACGACGACCGAGGCACCCTCGGCGGCGGCGAGCAGCGCGTGCTCACGGCCGAGGCCCCGGCCGGCGCCGGTGATGACGACGACCCGTCCCTGCAGTGCTCCCATGACTAGTTCTCCTCGTGTGCGGCCGGGATCGACGCGACCGGCGCGGGCGCGCCGAGCCGGTCAAGGATCTGGGTGGCCTCGCCGATGATGCGGTCGATGAGCTCGGCGACGCTCGGGACGTCGTCGATGAGCCCGACGACCTGGCCGGTGGCCATGACACCGACGTCGGTCCTGCCCTCGAGCAGGGCCGACCGGTAGAGCATCGGAGCGTTGGCCGCCATGACGACCTGGCTCCACGTCAGGTCGTGGGCCTTGCGCATGGCCAGGCCCTCCCGGACCATGTCGCCCCACGGCGCGCGGGACAGCTTCCGGAAGGCGAAGGCGTTGCGCACCGCCCGCAGCAGCCGGCCGGGAGCGGAGGTGCGCTCCAGCGCCTCGACCGTGCCGGCCCGCAGCACGCGCTGCGGCACGCCGTCGACCTGCAGGGTCAGGACGGTGTCATTGACCGTCTTGGACAGGTAGACGTCCTTGACCGACGGCTGGACCGGCGAGTCGCTGGTGAGCAGGAAGCGGGTGCCCATGGCGATGCCCTCGGCGCCGTACGCGAGCGCGGCGACGAGGCCGCGGCCGTCGAAGAAGCCACCAGCGCCGATGACCGGGATGTCGACGGCGTCGACGACCTGGGGCAGCAGCAGGCTGGTGGGCACGCCGCCGGTGTGGCCACCACCCTCACCGCCCTGCACGATGACGGCGTCGGCGCCCCACGCGGCGACCTTCTCGGCGTGGCGGCGCGCGCCGATCGACGGGACGACGACGAGGCCGGCGTCCTTGCACTTGGCGATGAGCTCCTGCTTGGGGGCGAGCGCGAAGGAGGCAACCTTGACTCCGGCCGAGATGAGCAGGTCGATGCGCTTGACGACGTCGGGCTGGTCGGCGCGGATGTTGACGCCGAACGGCGCATCCGTGCCGGCCTGGATCTGGCTGACGGCCACGACGAGCTCGTCGTAGGACAGCAGGCCCGCCGCAAGGATGCCCAGCCCGCCGGCGTTGGCCGTCGCGGTGGTCAGGCGTACGTCGGAGACGTAGCCCATGCCGGTCTGGACGATCGGATACCGCACCCCGAACAGGTCGGTCGCCCGGGTGCGCAACGTCGGATGCGATCCCTGGCTCACGTGCGGATCTCGCGGTCGCGCAGCGAGCGGGGGTCGATGACCTCGCGGATGAGGCGCAGCTCCTCGGCGCTCGGCTCGCGGGTGGCCGGGACCTCGTCCTCGACGTGCACGTCACAGCCGGTCGCCGCACGGAACTCCTCGAGCGTGACACCGGGGTGCAGGCTGAGCAGGCGCATCGCGCCGTCGGGGCCGCCGAAGTCGAGGACCGCGAGGTTGGTGACGACACGGCGCAGGTCGTGGTACGTGCTCGCGGCCGGGCCGGCGGCGCGGGCGTTGTCGGTGCCGACGCCGGAGACCATGTCGACGGTCGGGACGAAGACGCGCGTGGAGTGGTTGGGCACCCAGTAGCTGGTCGGGTGGTAGACGCTGTTGCCAGGGGCGCCGCGCACGCCGATCAGCTGGGCCTTGGGCTTGGCGTAGTCGCCGATGGCCGAGATGTTGGTGTTGCCGTGCCCGTCGATCTGGCTCGGGATCATCATGACATGCCGCTTGCCGTGCCAGACGAGGTCGAAGATCGTGCGGAACGGGCTCCAGCCCTCGACGACGACACCCTCGGTGGCGTGCGGGTCCGCGCCGATCTGCCAGCTGCCGGAGACGAAGCGGGCCTCACCGTCGGTGAGCAGCAGGTCGGGGGCGACGGTGAGCCGGGCGAGGCGGACGCCGATGGCCGGGATCGTGCCGAAGGCACTGGCGATGAACTCACCGTCGCCGGCGAACGCCTCCGCCACGGCGACCGCGCAGTACTCGGCGCGAGTCACCGGCGCGCCGGCAGCGGCGGCGCTGCTCGCGGGCTGGTCTGCGGATTCGGTCACGGTGCTGCTCATGCGGCCTCCTCGGCTCGGGCGGTCACGGCCGCCTGGTAGTCATCCTCGGTACCGGACAGGTACCGCTTCTCGAAGGCGGCCCAGGCCTGCCGGTCGCCGGCGGCCTTGACGTACTCACGCTGGAAGGCCTCGTCGCGCTCGTAGTCGGGGGCGCAGGAGGTGAAGTGCGCGCCGTTGGGGGTCTCGACGACGCCGGTGACGAGCTGACGGTTGATCTTGATGGTCGCCGGGTGCACGGTGGCGCTGAGCTCGGCCGTGGGCACGATCCGCTCACAGGACATGAAGGCCTGTTCGGCGGCGAGGCAGTAGAGGTCGTCGAAGTACGGGTCGGGCCCGAGGAACTGGCCGTTGCCCTGGGCGTCGGCGCGGTTCATGTGGACGAGTGCCACGTCGAGGCGCAGCGACGGCATGGCCACGAGCTGCTCGGTGCCGTAGGGGTCCTGGACGAGCTTGAGGGTCGGGTTCTGCTTCATCACGTCCGACCCGAGCCCGGCGCGGGTCGGCAGGAAGGGCAGGCGGATACCGGCGGCGTAGAGCCCCCACTGGAGCATGCCCTCGTCGTACTCGGCGACCTCGACGGCGCCCTGCTGCCGCGCGGCGCGGAAGTGCGGGTCGAGGGCGATGCTGTCGAGGGAGACGAAGCCGAAGACGACCTTCTTGACCTTGCCTGCGGCGCAGAGCAGGCCGACGTCCGGCCCGCCGTAGCTGACGACGGTCAGATCCTTGAGGTCGGAGCGCAAGATCTCGCGGACGAGGGCCATGGGCTTGCGCCGCGAGCCCCACCCCCCGATGCCGACGGTCATCCCGGATTCGAGCCGCGAGACGACATCGCGGGTGGTCAGAGTCTTGTCGGCCATATGTCCCTCGTCGTTCCGTCTGTCGGGGCACTGCTCCAGCGCGGTGGCGAGCGGTGCGAGAGGTGAGTCACGTGCCGGACATCCGCAGTCGATACCGGCGAAGCAAGCGCTTGGTTGGTAGGTTAACAGCCGGCAGGAAAGGGTCAAGGCCCTGAGACGAAGGAGGATGCAACGATGGACACAGTCGTGTGCGAGCGCGTCGACGCGGTGGGTGTCATCAGGATCAACCGGCCACGGGTGCGCAACGCCCTCGACCCCGATACCCTCCTGGCGATGACCGACGCCCTGCTCGGGTACGACGCGAACCCGGGCGTGCGCACGGTCGTGCTGACCGGCACCGGCGAGCTGTCCTTCAGCGCCGGGATGGACCTGCGCGCCGCAGCCGAGGGGCGCCTGGTCGACGTGGCCCGCTCCCCGCTGACGCTGCTGCGCGGCGGTTACCGCAAGCCGGTCATCGCCGCGGTGAACGGGCCCGCCGTCGGCGGTGGTTTCGAACTCGCCCTCGCCTGCGACCTCGTCGTCGCGGCCGAGCACGCCTACTTCGCACTACCCGAGGTGGGGCGCGGCATCGCCGCCTCCGAGGGCGGCACCGACCTGCCGCGTCGCCTGCCGCTCGCCGTCGCCCTTGAGATCGGGCTGACGGCCGAGCCGCTTCCGGCGGCCCGGGCCTATGAACTCGGCCTGGTCAACGCCGTGGTCCCCACCGGCGAGGTCCTCCCGCGCGCCCTCACGCTCGGCGCCCGGATCGCGACCCACTCCCCAGCGGCGGTGCTGGCGACCAAGCGGCTCATGCACCTGAGCCTGGACACCCGCGAACACGACCTCGCCGCGGCCAACCGGATCGCGACCCTCGAGCTGCTCGCCGGCCCGGACGCCGCCGAAGGCGCGGCCGCGTTCGTCGCCAAGCGCCCGCCGCGGTGGGCGGACGTGCCCTGAACGTTCAGCGACGCGCCGCCGCGATCTGCTCGCGCATCCACGTGATCGAGCGGGTCACCGCCGGCTCGGCGCCCTCGGCCTCGATGGCCGGGCCGAGCAGCTCGACGTCGACGATGCCGAGGTAGCCGGCCCGCAGGACGGTCCCCAGCAGGTTCGCCATCGGCAGGTCAGCGTCCCCGGGCACCCACCGGTTCGGAAAGATCGAGGTGCCGACCCGGAAGTCGGACACCTGCAGGATCTCGATCTGCGCGACCCGCTCGCGGATCAGGTCGGTCAGGCCCCGCTCCTGCCAGCAGCAGTAGAGGTCGAGGCAGATGCCGATGCCGCAGAGGTCGGCCAGGGCGAAGGCGTCCCGCGCGGTGTGGGTGAAGCTGAGGTCGCACCTGACCGGCAGGGTGTTCTCCACGCCGAGGCGCACTCCGTGCTCGCGGGCGGTGGCCACCACCGGGGCGATCCGCTCGGCGAACCGGTCGGCCGCCCCCTCCCAGGTCAGGCGCGCCGACGGGCCCGACGTGAGGTAGACGAGGTCGGCCCCGAGCGTCCGGGCGTTGACGACGCCGGCCTGCAGCGCCGCGACCTGCCGCGCCCAGCCCGGCCCGTCGTCCGGGTGGGCGGTGAAGCCGTGGACGAGGTAGCCGAGCCGTACGTCGTGCTCGGCGAGCAGGTCCCCGAGGGCCGCCACGCCGAAGGCGGCGACCTTGCCGCACTGCAGGCCGACGAGGTCGGTGCCGGTGCGCCGGTACATCGCGATTTCCTCGGGCAGCGCCCAGGACATCGCGGCCATGCCGCTGACACAGGTCGGGTTGATCGTGGTGGACATCGGGCTCCTACCGGTTCGGGTGCCGGGCGTTCAGGTGTGGGGTCTGTCGAGGTGCACGGTACGCCAAAACCAACCAAGCGCTTGCTACGCTCGTCCGACAACGAGGAGGCGCTCCAATGACAGCAGCAGGCCAGGCGCAGACAGGTCCGGCCCCGAGCGGCACCACCCGGCCCGCCGGTCTCCCGGCGGGGGTCGACGCCTGGCTCGGCCGCGCCGTGCCCGAGCTGCAAGGGAACCTGCGGCACGAGCTCATCGCGGGGGGACGCTCCAACCTCACCTACCGGACCACCGACGCGGCCGGCCACGTCGTCGTGCTGCGACGCCCGCCGCTCGGGGACCACCCGGCCACCGCGCACGACGTGCTGCGCGAGGCGCGGATCCTGCGGGGCCTGCACGGCCACCTCCCGGTGCCGCGCGTGCTCGCCGTCGAGGAGACGGGCGAGGTGGCCGGCGCCCCTCTCGTCGTGCTCGAGCACCTCGACGGCACGGTCCTGCGCAGCCCCGCCGACGTCGAGCGGCACACCACCGAGGCCGACCGCGCGCGCATCGGCCCGACGCTGGTCGACGCCCTCGTGGCCCTGCACGGACTCGAGCCGGACGTCATCGGGCTCGAGGGTCTGGCCCATCGCCGTGACTACATCACCCGCCAGCTCAGGCGCTGGCACGAGAACTGGCACCGGACCAGGATCCGCGACCTGCCCGATCTGCAGACCGCGCACGAGCACCTCGTGGCCACGGCTCCCGAGCAGTCCCGCTCGGGGATCGTGCACGGGGACTTCCGCCTCGACAACTGCATGCTCGACCACCGGTGGCGGGTGCAGGGCGTGCTCGACTGGGAGCTGACCACGGTCGGGGACCCCTTGGCCGACGTCGGCCAGCTGCTCGTCTACTGGGCGCAGGCCGGCGACGCGGCGCGTGCGCTGCACGACCCGGCCACCGTCCTGCCCGGCTTCTCGACCCGCGACGAGCTGCTCGCCCGGTACTGCCTCGCCACCGGCACCGACGCGGCCCGGATCGACTACTTCGTCGCCTACAACTGGTGGAAGACCGCGTGCATCGTCGAGGGCGTGCACACCAGGGTCGCGCAGGGCGCGATGAGCGGTGGTGACCGCACCGCGGCATCGTTCGCCGAGCAGGCGGCCGCCCTCGCCGGCCGGGCCGCGACCCTCGCGGCAGCGCTGCGCCGGCGCTGACCCTCGCCCGGTCGCGTTCGTGACCGGGCACCTGTCCGGGTGGGCGCAGGGCTCACCCGACCAGCTTGAACTTCTGGATCTTCCCGCTCGGGGTCCGTGGCAGGGCCGGCAGGATGCTGAAGCTGCGGGGGCGCTTGAAGTTGGCCAGCCGGTCCCGGCACCACTGCCCGAGCTCGTCGACGAGCACCGACTCGTCCCCGCTCCAGTCGGTCACGGTCTGCACGAAGGCCCTGCCGACCTCGCCCATCCGCGCGTCGGGGACCCCGACGACGGCGACGTCGAAGACCGCGGGGTGCTCGCGCAGCACGCGCTCGACCTCGGCGGGGTAGACGTTGAAGCCCCCGTTCATGTAGACGTCCTTGATCCGGTCGGTGATGCGCAGGTAACCGTCCTCGTCGACCCAGCCGACGTCACCGGTGTGCAGCCAGCCGTCCTCGTCGATGACCTCTGCGGTGGCGACCGGGTCCTCGAAGTAGCCCAGCATCACGTTGTAGCCACGCACGAGGACCTCGCCGGCCTCACGGGCCGGCAGCGTCCGCCCGTCGGCACCGGCGATCCGCAGCTCGGTGCCCGGGATCGCCCGTCCGCAGCTGGTCGAGATCCGCTCGAGGTCGGCGTCGGGCGGGCACACGGTCGCGGTGCCGCACGTCTCGGTCAGGCCATAGGCGGTGATGACGTCGCGGAAGCCGAGCTCCTCGCGCATCCGGTGCAGCAGCGGCACCGGCACGACCGTCGCCCCGGTGACGGCCAGCCGCACCGAGCTGGTGTCGTAGGCGCCGAAGTCCGGGTGTTCGAGCAGGGTGGTGTAGATGGTGGGCGCGCCGGGGAAGACGGTGACGCGTTCCTGCTCGATGAGGCGCAGCACGGTCTCGACGTCGAACACGGCGACCGGGATGATCGTCGCGCGCATGAGGAGGCAGGCGAGGATGCCGGCCCGGTACCCGAAGCTGTGGAAGAACGGGTTGACCATGAGATAGCGGTCGCCGTGCCGCAGCCCGACCAGCCGGGCCCACTGCAGGTCGACGCGCAGGTTCGAGGCGTGCGAGACCATCGCACCCTTGGGGTAGCCGGTGGTGCCTGAGGTGAACAGGATGTCGGCCACGCCCTCGGGGTCGATGGCGGCGATCCGTCCGTCGATGACGCCGGGGTCGATCCGGTCGGCCGGCGCGGTGAAGTCGGCCAGGGACAACACGCCGTCACCGGCCTGCTCGCGGCCGGCGGCGGCGGACAGGTCGACAACGGTGCGCACCGAGGGCAGCGACGGCACGGGGTGCCCGGCGGCCGGTGGTGGCCCGTCGCCGCGCAGCGTGGCCAGGTAGTTGGCGTCCAGGAAGGTGTCGTCGAGGATGACCATCGTGGCCCGGACCTTGGCGATGGCGTGCCGCGCCTCCTCCCCGCGGAAGCGGGTGTTGACGGGGCAGAGCACGCCCCCGGCGGCCAGCACGCCGAGGGCGCTGATGACCCAGTCGGCGCTGTTCGGGGCCCAGACGACGACGCGGTCCCCGGGCTCGAGACCGTGCGCGACCGCGGCCCTGGCGAACCGGGTGACGGCCGCGTCGAGCTCGGCGAACGTCATGCGCACGGCACCGTCGACAAGGGCCTCGACCTCCGCGGCGTCCTGCGCGGCCTGCCGCAGCAGGACGGGGATCGTGGTCAACACGCCACTCACGCACATCTCCTCACGCTGAGCCGGGACTCGTCAGGAACGGATCGTAGCCGACCAACCAAGCGCTTGCTAGACTCACCGCGGCAATGCCGGCCACGCCGCCGGCAAGGCGCCCAGACCCGACCGATCCGACGTCCGGCTCCTGCCCGCAGAGATGTGAGGGTGGCGGCCAGGCCAACGTCACGATCATTGAGAGGCTCGGATGACCCAGTCCCCCACCACGCCCGCGACGCACGGGGGCGTCGACCTGACCGGCCAGGTCGCCATCGTCACCGGAGGCACCCGTGGCATCGGTGCCGAGATCACCCGCGCCTTCCTCAAGGCCGGGGCGCAGGTGCTCGTATGCGGCCGCAGCGAGCCCGAACACCTGCCCGAGGCCGACGGACGCACACCTGTCTTCGTCCAGTCGGACGTGCGGGACCCGGAGCAGGCCAAGGCCCTCGTCGCCGCGGCGGTGGACCGGTTCGGCCGGCTGGACATCCTGGTCAACAACGCCGGCGGCGCGCCGAGCGCCGACACCGCGACGGTCTCCCCGCGCTTCGTCTCGGCGATCGTCACGCTCAACCTGCTCGCTCCGTTCTACGTCGCCCAGCCCGCCAACGAGGTCATGCAGCGTCAGGGCGGCGGGACGATCATCAACATCGGCTCGGTCGCCGGTGCCAACCCGGCCCCGGACACCGCCGCGTACGCCGCCGCCAAGGCGGGCCTGACGATGCTGACCCAGTGCCTCGGCATCGACTTCGCGCCGGCCGTGCGGGTCAACCAGGTGACGGTGGGTCTCGTACAGACCGAATTGTCGCACCTCTACTACGGCGACGAGGCGGGACAGCATCGCGTGGCCCGCACGATCCCAATGCAGCGGATGGCCACCCCGGCCGACGTCGCCGCGGCCTGCCTGTTGCTCGCCTCGCCGCTGGCCGGCTACATCACCGGCACGGAGATCGTCGTCGCCGGTGGCGGTGAGATCCCGTCGCGCCACCTGGCCGCCCAGCCGCCCGGCACCGGTCCGCTCGGCTGAGCCCGCAGGCCAGGCACGACAGAGGGGGTCCGCGCGTCGGTGCGGACCCCCTCGGTCGTGCGCTGCTGCCTGCCGCGGACGTCGGCGGCCGGCTCAGAGCCCGGCGAGCGCCGCCACCTCGGCGCGAACCGCCGACGGGTCGCCGGCCAGCAGCTGGGCCGACTTCCCGCGCTTGAAGAACAGATGCGCGTCGTGCTCGAAGGTGAACCCGATGCCGCCGTGCAACTGGATCGCCTCGGCTGCCACAGTCATCAGCGTGTCGGTGCACACGAGCTTGGCCAGTGCCGCGTCGTGCGAGCGCGTGGCGGCGCCGGTGCGCAGCGTTGTGACCAGGTGGTCGGCCGTGGCCCTCGCCCCGGCGACCGCGACGGCGAGGTCGGCACAGCGGTGCTTGAGGGCCTGGAACGACCCGATCGGGCGGCCGAACTGCTCGCGGACCTTGAGGTACTCGACGGTGCGGTCGAGGCAGGCGCGGGCGGCGGCGGCCGACTCCAGTGCGAGCATGGCGCGCACGTGGTCGAGCAGCACCCGGGCGCCCTCGCCGCCGGGGGCATCGACCCGGGTGGCGGCGGCCCCGCGCAGGTGCACCGTGCTCAGCCGCCGGGTCTGGTCGAGCGTCATGTGCGTCTGCGCATCCACCCCGTCGGCGGCCCGGTCCACGGCGTAGACGCCCAGTTCACCGCCCGCGTCCCGGGCGGTGACGAGGACGACCCGGGCGGCTTCGACCCCGACGGCGAGGGTCTTGGTCCCGGTCAGCGCCCACTCGCCGCCGGTGCCGCCGGCCCGGGTGGCGGTCTGCTCGAGGTCCCAGCCCGTGCCGTCCTCGGCGATGGCAATGGCCAGGGTCAGCTGCTCGTCCACGACGCGCGCCAGCAGGGGCTCGGCGCTCGCGCCGATGGCCCGGGCGGCGAGGATCGCGGTGAGGCTCGTCGCGAGCGCGCCGGGCACGAGCCGGGCCCCGAGCTCCTCGATGACGGCGGTCCCGGCGGCCACGTCGGCGCCGAGCCCGCCGAGGTGCTCCGGCACGACGAGTCCGAGCAGGCCCAGCTCGGCCGCGAGCAGCTCATGCAGCTGCGGGTCGTGGCCCGGCGCCCCGACCATGACCTCATGGGTACGGCGCAGGTCGGCCCGCTCGTCGAGGATCTCGGCGACGGAAACGCGGATCTGGGCCAGCTCCTCGGCCACCGGCTGAGGGTCGGCGTTCGCTTCGGGCATCGTCATCACCTCATCGCGGCAGGCCGAGCAGGCGCTCGGCGATGATGTTGCGCTGGATCTCGTTGGAGCCGCCGTAGATCGTGTTGGCGCGGCTGAAGAGGAAATGGGTCTGGGCGTCGTCCAGCTCGTACGCAGGCCCGGTGAGCAGCGCCCCGGCCCCCTCGACGTCGACCGCGAGCTCGCCGAGCGAGCGGTTCCACGTCGCCCACTGCAGCTTGGAGATCGACGCCTCCAGGCCGGACAGCCCTTCACCGGCGGACGCCAGCAGCCGCACCGCGGAGTGCCGCATCACCTGCAGCCCGATGTAGGCGTCGATCAAGCGGTCCCGCAGCGCCGGGTCCTGCCAGGCGCCGTTGTCGTGGGCCCGGGCGATGACGGCGTCGAGCCGCCGGCGGAAGCCGATCTGCTGGCCGAGGGTGGACACGCCGCGCTCGAAGCCCAGGGTGCCCATGGCGACCTTCCAGCCCGCGCCCTCGGCGCCGACGCGGTGCTCGGCGGCGGCGACGGCTCCGTCGAAGAAGACCTCGTTGAACTCGCTCGTGCCGGTCAGCTGGGTGATGGGGCGCACCGTGATGCCGGGCTGGTCCATCGGCACGAGCAGGTAGGACAGGCCCGCATGGCGGGTCGAGTCGGGGTCGGTGCGGCAAAGGACGAAGCACCAGTCGGCCAGGTGCGCGAGCGAGGTCCACACCTTCTGCCCGGTGATGACGTAGGTGTCGCCCTGTCGCTCGGCGCGGGTGCGGACCCCGGCGAGGTCCGAGCCGGCGTCGGGCTCGGAGTAGCCCTGGCACCAGATGTCCTCGCCGCTGGTGATGCCGGGCAGGAACCGTGCCTTCTGCTCCGGCGTGCCGAAGGCGAGCAGGGTCGGGCCGAGCAGCTGCTCGGACATGTGCCCGAGCCGGCCGGGGGCGCCGGCGCGGGCGTACTCCTCGTGGAAGATGACCTGCTGGGCCAGGGTCGCCGGGCGTCCGCCGTACTCGCTGGGCCAGCCGAGACCGATCCAGCCGGCCCTGCCCAGGTGACGCTCCCACTCGCGGCGCAACTCGTGCGCCTCGTGCTCGCGCCCCTCGCCGCCGGTGCCGACGGCCTCGGCGAACGGCCCGGTGAGGGCCTCGTGGAGCCAGCCGCGGATCTCGGCCCGGAACTGCTCGTCGCTCACCGGTGCTCCGGTGGCCCGCGCCGCCGCCGAACCCATGTCAGGCGCCGTAGACGGGGGTCGGCGGCTCGGAGCGGGCGATGAGGTCCGCGATCGCGCCGGTGAGCTCCTCCGGCTCCCACCGCTCGCCCTTTGTGGCGGCCAGCCCGTGGCGCCAGCCGTCGGCGAGCGAGACCTCACCGCCGGCGGCCTCGAAGACGGCGCCGGTCACGGCCCGCGCGGCGTCGGAACCGAGCCAGACCACGAGTGGGGAGACGTTGGCCGGGTCCATCGCGTCGAATCCCGTCTCGGGGGCGGCCATCGCCTCGGCGAAGACGGCCTCGGTCATCGGGGTGCGGGCCGAGGGGGCGATCGCGTTGACCACGATGCCGTAGCGGGCCCACTCGGCGGCCGCGATCTGGGTCAGGGCGGCGATCCCGGCCTTGGCGGCGCCGTAGTTGCCCTGCCCGACGCTGCCCATGAGCCCGGCGCCGGAGGACGTGTTGACGACGCGCGCGGCGACCTGGCGGCCGGCCTTGGCCTCGTCCCGCCAGTAGGCGGCGGCGTGGCGCATCGGCACGAAGTGGCCCTTGAGGTCGACCCGCAGGACGAGGTCCCACTCCTGCTCACTCATGTTGACCAGCATCCGGTCGCGGTTGATGCCGGCGTTGTTCACGAGGGTGTGCAGCCCGCCGAAGGTCTCGACGGCCTCGCGCACGAGGCGCTCACCGTAGGACCAGTCGCTGACGTCACCGGTGCTGACGACCGCTCGGGCGCCGGACGCGAGAATCTCGTCGACGACGGCCTGGGCCGCCGCCCGGTTGCTGTCGATGTCGTTGACGACGACGTCGGCGCCCTGCCGGGCGAACTCGAGGGCATGGGCCCGGCCCAGTCCCTGTCCGGCACCGGTCACGATCACCGTGCGTCCTGCGCAGAAGCCGCCCACTACACGTCCTTTCACTCGAGGTGCGGCCAGACAACCACACCCGCACTGGTGGCGCAAGCAAGCGCTTGGTAGGGTTTGGCAACCGACCCGAAGGATGGCGACGACGTGGAAATGTTCTCGGCTCTGCGATTCCGAGACTTCCGCTTCGTACTGCTGACCCTGGTGCTGTCCCAGGCCGGCTACTGGGGCTGCAACATCGCCTTCCAGTCGGCGCTCGCCGAGGTCGACGACACCCCGGCGACGATGGGCGCGCTCTTCTTCTGCCTGCTCGTGCCGTACACGCTGTTCTCTATCCCGGCCGGGGTGCTCGCCGACGCCCTCGACCGCCGGCGGCTGCAGATCGGTGTGCTCCTGGCGGTCAGCGTCCTGGCCGGGGTCTGCGCGGCGGCGGCCGCGGCCGACATCGCCGACCTGCCCGTGCTGCTCTCGCTCGCCTTCCTCGCCGGCACCGGGATCAGCTTCCTGTCCCCGGTGACCCAGGCCCTCGTGGCCAACACCGTCCCGGCCGAGGCGCTCGGCACCGCCGTCCCGCTCCAGGCCGCCGGGCTCAACCTCGCCCGGTCGATCGGCCCCGCCGTCGCCGGGCTGATCCTCGTGGCCTGGGGAGCGCTGGGCACGTTCATGATGTACGCCACGCTCAGCCTCGCCTCGGTCGCGGCCGCGGCCGCCATCCGGACCCGTCGCGTCCCGCCGGTCGTCCCGGTGGTCCGTGAGAGCCTGACGGCGCAGGTCCGCACCGGCTTCCGGCACGCTCTGCAGCGGCCACCGGCCGCGCTCTGCCTGACCATCGTCGGGGTGAACGCGTTCTTCGGATGCGCCTTCACCACCCAGCTCGTCGTCCGGGCGGCCTCAACCTCGGTCCACCCGGACACCGTCTTCCCCATGCTCGTGGCCCTGACCGGGGTGGGCTCGCTCGTCGGGGTCCTCGTCGTGGCCCGGCTCTCCAGGCGCATCGCCACCGTGCGGCACGCCGCTTTCATCCTCGTGCTGCTCGCCGCCAGCACCGCACTGCTCGGCACGGCGACGACCGTGCCCGTGCTCGCGGCGGCGGCATTGCTGTGCGGCGCGTTCAGCATCGGCACCATGGTGACCCTGCAGACGATCATCCAGCGGGTCGTCGACGACGCGCAGCGCGGCCGGGTGATGAGCCTCTACTTCCTCGGCTGGGGCGGTATGCCGTTCGGTGCCCTCCTGCTCGGCGGGCTGAGCACGTGGTTCGGCTCCGCGACCGCCTTCCTGCTGTACGCCGCCGCGTGCCTGGCCATGGCGGCCGCGGTGCTCGTGCGGTTGCGCCGCCGCGGGGACAGCGACCCCGTGCCCGCGACATGACCGACCTCTCCCGTTGTCCACCGCTCACTTCCAGGAGTTCGCCGTGACCGACCGGTCCCGCCCGGCCACACCCGCGGCGACGCTGCCCGCGACCGCCGGCGTCCTCCAGCCCTTCCGGTCCGGCCCGGGCGAGCTGGACGTGCTGCTCGCCGAGCGGGCCATCGAGCGGGCCCTGCTGCGCTACGCGCGCGGGGTGGACCGGATGGACCGGGACCTGGCAGCGAGCGCCTTCCATCCGGACGCCCGGATCACCCTCGGCGGGACCGTGGCCGACCGGGACACGACGCTTGACGTGGTCTTCGCGCTCGTGGCGCGGCGCACCATGACGATGCACTACCTGACGAACGTCCTGGTCGAGCTCGACCCGGCGCAGCCGGACCGGGCCCGGGCCGAGACGTACGGCATCGCGTTGCAGCGCAGCACGTCCGAGCCGCCGCACGGCAACATCGTCAGTGGGTTCCGCTACGTCGACCTCGTCACCCGCCGCGCGGGTGAGTGGCGGGTGCAGGAACGTCTGACCGTCTCGGAGTGGCAGCGGGTCGACGACCTCGCCGGACAGTGGCCGATCCCCGACGCCTCGCTGCGGGGATCCCGCGACGGGTCCGACCCGGTCAGCCGCCCGTGGCCGCTCGGCGGCCCGGGTCCCGGGGCCGGTGAGCCGGACCCGCACGGCGGGTCCTGAGTCGTCCGTGCGGGTCGTCGCCCCGGGCCGTCAGGTCGGGTCGGGGCTCGATCGGCCGAGCATCGCGCGCATCCCGCGGTAATTGCCGGCGACCAGGGCGGCCCGGTCCGCAGCGGAGCGCCGCGCGACGACCTCGGCCTGCTGGCGCACGACGTGCACCGGGCCGGCACCCATGGCGGCCAGCCCCTGGGCGGCGACATCGGCCGGGTCGGCTGCGCCGGTCAGGTCGAGGCCGGCCCGCTCCATGGCGGGGGTGGCGGTGAGCCCGAGCACCAGGTGCAGCACGTCGACGCCGACTTGTCCGAGCTCGAGCCACAGGCCCTCGGTGAAGATCCGGGCGAAGGACTTCGCCGCGGCGTAGATGCTGATGTCGGCGTGGCCGAGGTAGCCGGCGGAGGAGCCGACGACGAGGATGCCGCCGCGGCCACGCGCGGCGAGCCGGGCACCGAGCTCCCGGCAGAGCTCCAGCGGGCGGGTGACGTTGAGGTCGATGACGGCCTGGACCCGGGCGGGATCCGCCTCGACGAAGCGGCTGCGGTAGGTGTTCGCGCCGGCGTTGAGGACGAGCAGGCCGAGGTCGAGATCGGCGACGGCCTCGACGATCCTGGCGGTCGAGTCCGCGTCGAGCAGGTCCAGTGCGAGCACGCGGCACGGGGCCCCGTGGGACCGGACCCGGTCGGCGACCTCGTTGAGGGCCTCGGGCTTGCGGGCGACGAGCACGACGCCGAGGCCGGCCCGGGCCAGTTGGTCGGCGAAGGCGGCGCCGACCCCCTCGGAACCGCCGACGACCAGCGCCCATGGCCCGTAGCGCTCGAGCAGGCCGGTGACCTCGCTCATCCCCGGGCTACGCTGTCCGTCGCCGCCGCGGCGGGCTCGTCGAACCAGTCCCACACCCAGGGGGTGACGGTGGCCAGGGGCCCGGTGAGCAGCGGGGTGGCCGTGCCGGCGAGCGCCGTGGGCGGGGCGGGCAGCGGGTCCTCGGCCAGGGCCCGCGTGAACTCGACCGGGTCGGCCTCGAGGTAGATGAGCCGGATCCGCACGACCGGCCCGGTGGGGTTGCTGCCGCTCGGGGCGCTGCGGAAGGTCCACACGCCCGCGACGCCGTCGCGCGTGAGCAGGTCGGGCACCTGGGTCTCGTGCTCGAACTGGGACAGGTCCGCCACATCGGGGTGCTGCGAGGTCTCGACCCGGCTCACCTCGACGTGCACCCCGCGGTTGGGCCGGAACGGCAGCGCGGCGAGGGTGACGAGCGCGCGAGGGGCCACGTAGCCCTGGACGGGGCGGAACATCCGGGTCATCGGCCGTTCGGTCCAGGCCAGCTCCGGTCGCCGGCCCTGGTGGATCGCCCGGTCGCCGAGGTCCTTCCACTCGTGGATCGAGTCAGCGGCCGGCTCGGCGAACCAGTACATCGCCATGTACTGACTGCCGGCGAGTGCGGCGTCGGGGTAGCTGCCGAGCCGCTCGCACGCGGGGGTGCGCACCCAGCGGTCACCGTGGACGACGCCGGGCAGGGCGAGATTCTCGGGGCGGTGGTCGAGCTGGTGCCACGCGTTGTAGTCGCGGTGGCGGGCGGGGTCGGTCACCTTCGGGAACGAGAAGAACGCGCGGGTGGCGGTCTCTGGAGTGCTCGGGATCAATTCCGGCCCTCTCACGGGTGGGCGGTGCGGCTCGTTCGACCGCTGAGCCTTGACCCTAGGGCGACCCCCTCCTACAGTCAAGCAAGCGCTTGGTTGACTGTATCGTCCGCGAAGGAGCCCCATGACCGCCAGCGACGCGGACTTCCGTGCCCGGCTCGACGCCCTGATCGGTCTCGCTGACCCACCCCGCCGGGCCAAGGACCCGGTCACCGAGGCCGCCATCCGTATCTGGTGCGACGCCGTCGGCGACGAGAACCCCGCCTACCAGGACCCCCAGTGGGCCGCCCGCTCCGCCTGGGGCGGCATCGTGGCACCGGCGACCTCGCTGAACATGTGGACCCTGCCGGGCAACCGGCGCAGCCACCGCCACGCCGAGAGCCTCGACCGGGTCAACGAGGTCCTCGCCGAGCGCGGCTTCACCTCGGTGGCCGCGGTGCAGACGGAGCACACCTACGTGCGCCCGCTGCGCGTCGGCGACCACCTCGAGCAGTTCCCCTCCATCGGCGCGGTCTCCCCACAGAAGTCCACCCGCCTCGGCCAGGGCCACTTCGTCGACCTCGTCAGCGAGTACCGCACCGTCGAGGGCGAGCCGGTCGGACGCGTCATCCTGCGGATGCTGCGCTGGAACCCGGCGACCCGCACCGAGGTCCCGGCGACACCCGGGGACCGCCTCGCCCGGCCGGTGCGCCCGGTCGGCGCCGCCCCGGCCGACCTGCCGCCTGCCGGCACCACCGGCACCCTGACCGCGCACCTGCAACCCGGCTACGCCGCCGCCCCTCTCGACGAGCGCCCCTACCTCGTCGGCACCGCCGAGCTCGCCGACGGGACCCGCCTCACCGCAGACGTCGTGGACCTGCGCCCCGACCTCGTGCACGACGGTATGCCGGTCGTCGTGGCCCACCGACGCACCCGCGACGGCCAGGTCCTGCCGGTGCTCACCGCCCCGCGACCCGAACGCCGCACGGGCACCCGCACCGCAGCCGAGGTGAGCACCGGGCAGCGCCTCGCCCCTTGGCCGGTCCCCGTCACCCAGCTGTCCATCGCGGCACTGGCCACCGCGACCTTCGACTTCAACGACGTGCACCTCGACCGCGACGCGGCCCACGAACGAGGCGCCCGCGACGTCTACATGAACATCCTCGGCTCGAGCGCGCTGGTCAACTGCTACCTCACCGACTGGGCCGGGCCGGAAGCTCGCGTCGTCGGCTTCCGCACCCGCCTCGCCGCGCAGAACCACCCCGGCGACACCCTCACCCTCGACGGTGTCGTCACCGGCCTGCAGCGAGCGCCCGAGGCCAGCGGGGGAACGCACGTCACCGTCGACGTCCGCGGCACCAACAGCCTCGGTGACCACGTCATCGCCTCCGCCACCCTCGCCCTGCTCTGAGAGGAGCCCTCGTGCTCGCCAGCTACGTCCTCGACTCCGGCTCCCCCGACAGCCTGCGTCTCGGCCGGCTCGAGGCCCCGACGCCCGGCCCCGGTCAGGTGCTCGTGAAGGTCCAGGCAGCGAGTCTGGACCGGGTCGACACCTACATCCGTCGCGGCACCCACGGCATGGCGGTCACCGGGCCGACGATCCTCGGCCGGGACGTCGCCGGCACCGTCGTACGGACCGGTCCCGGCGTCACCGGCTTCACTCCCGGCGACGCGGTCGTCGGGCTGACCACCGGCACCCACGCCGAGCTCGCCGTCGTCCCGGCCTCGCACTGTTTCCCACGGCCGGTCGCGCTCGACGCCGTCCACGCCGCCGCGGTGCCCACCGCCGGACGCACCGCCTACGACGCGGTCGTCAACCTCGCCGGGGTGCGCCCCGGCGACCGGGTCCTCGTCGTGGCCGCCGCCGGCGCCGTCGGCACCTTCGCCGTCCAGTACGCCCACCACCTGGGCGCGCGCGTCATCGGTACCAGCGCCCCGGCGAAGGCTGACGCCGTGCGCGCCCTCGGCGCCCTCGACGCCGTGGACCACTACCGCCCGGACGTCGTCGACGCCCTGCGTGCCGCCCTGCCCGGCGGCGAGGCCGACGTCATCGTCGAGTCGGTCGGCGGCACCCTGTGGTCCGACGTGCTCAAGATCCTCGCCCCCGCCGGGCGGCTGGTCACCTGCGGCGTCACCGCCGGCAGCCACGCCCACCTGCACCTGGGTCGGCTCATGGTCAAGGGCTGGACGCTGCGCGGCATCGGGCGGCCCGGGCCCGAGGCGGTGGCCCGCCAGCTGTGCGAGGCCCTCACCCTCTCGGCCGTCACCGCCGCCCCCGCGATCGCCGCCACGCACCCGCTCGATCAGGCCGCGGCCGCGCACGACCAGCTGGAGGCCTCCGACTTCGTCGGGCGGATCGTCCTCACGACCGGCTGAGACCCTCGGTCAGCGGCTCTCCCGACACGGCGGACAGCACGACGAGCGGGATCTGCCGCCCGAATCCCGCGGCCCGTTCAACGTAGCGCGCCACATTCGGCTTGTGCGCCACGACGTGCGCCAGCAGCTCCGGGTCGCGCTCCCCGTCGGTCACCCGCGCCCGCACCGCGATCGTCTTGCGCCGCAGGACGATCCAGCACAGTTCGTGGTGACGCGCATTGACCACCCAGGCCGGATCCGTCGGGCCGCCGCCCTTGGAGCCGACGACCACCAGGTCCGGCCCGTACGGCACGTACGGCAACGCCGCGTCGCGCAGCTGCCCCGACCGGCGGCCCACCGTCGTCAGCAGCAGCGTGGGGTTGTACGGGAACCTGCCCGCCAGCGCGTACTGCAACGACACGAGCGAGAACCCGGTCCGTCGCACGAGGAACCGGTCGAACGCCATCCCGCGCGGCCCACGGATGACCACCAGCCACGGCCGGCCGTAGGAGGCGAACGACCTCGTCTCCGCACCGATGCGGTCCCGCCGGCTCATTGCGCGCGGGCCAGCAACGGTGACAACGTCTCGGCGACGTCGGCGACGTCCTCGATACCCCGGACCACCTCGACGAGCTGCTCCTGCGTGCCCGCATCGAGAATCCCGTCGCAGAACGTCGCCAGCTTGCCGGCCACGAAGTCCCAGTCCGCCCGGGTCGCCTCGTCCCACGGGTCGCCCTGGGCGAAGTCCGACTCGACGACGTACTCCCGGCCACCGGCCCTGATCGTCAGCGCACCCCGCGTCCGGCGGATCTGACCACCCGGGTGCTCCTTGAGATCGGCCTCCCACTCCGCGTCGAGCACCGGGTCCGGCGCCGTCGTGATCCGGCGCGCCAGGTCCCACACCGCAGGGTCGGCCAGCCGCTGCGGGTCGTACCACTGCGGACCCGGGGCGTACCCGAGCAGCACCAGCGCCGCTGCGTACGGCATGTTGAAGGCGCCGTCCAGCGGCGCGCCGAGCGTGTCCGGGATCTGCTGGGCCGGCTCCCGGAACTGCAACGTCCGGTAGGCCGCCGGGCTCAGCCGGATCTCCATGGACTCGATCTGCGACACCGGCACGCCGTGGGTGTTCGGGAACGCGCGGATCGCGTCGAGCGCGGCATGGGTGAAGCGGCACGTCGGGTACGGCTTGAGCGAGGTCTCGCTGATCCACCACGTCGACCCCAGGCCGGCGACCATCTCGTGCCGCTCACCCCCGAGAAAGCCCATCGCCTCGATGAAGCCCGGAGTGCGGTCCAGCACGTCCAGGTCGCCGGTGTACCCCTCCTCGGCGAGCGCCGCGCCGAGCATCCCGGCCTGCGCGATCGCACCGTACGGGCCGTACTTGAACGCGTTGAACGAGCGCCGCTCGGCCAGGTAGGTGTTCTTCGCCGGCGGGGCCAGCCAGGCGATCAGGCCGAGCGCGTGCGCCAGGCGCTCCGGCTCCCAGCCGCCGACCACGGCGCACGCCGCGGCCGTGCCCATCGAGGCGTAGCCGTGCGACGACAGCGGCGACCAGCGGAACTGCCCGTCCTCGAAGGCCATGAGGGAGGTCGACAGGTTCAGCCGCGCGTTGATCTCGAAGGCGAGGATGCTCGCGCGCAACAGGCTCGCTCCGGCGGCGTGCAGCCGCTCGGCCTCGGCCAGTCCGGCCGCGACCCCGAACACCGCGAAATGCGCCGAGTTGAAGAAGGTGTCGTCCGCATCCAACGCGTTCATCATGTCCGCGTTGGCGTGCACGGCGTTGATCGCCGCGACCCGCTGCCCCAACCCGAACACCGTCGCCTCGGCCGGGCCGCCGAATCGGGCGGCGACCTGCTGGACCATGCGGCTGCGCCGTAACCGCACCGCCGCCAGACCACAGATGAGCGAGTCGAGCAGGACGAGCTTGCCGTAGTCACGCACCGGCGCGGGGATGTCCTCGTCGCGGGTCGTCGTCGCGAACCGCGCGAGCAGCTGCGTCCGCGTCGGTCCCGTCGTAGCGGTCACCGTTCAGCCCACCTTTCCCGGCGCGACGAGCCGGTTGCCCTGCGCGTCCCGCGGCAGCGGCAGCGGAATCGCCGCGAGCAGCTTCTTCGTGTACTCCTGCTGCGGATTGCCGAAGATCTGCGCCGTCGTGTCCGCCTCCACGACCTCACCGGACGCCATCACCATGACCCGGTCGGCGATGACCTCGACGAGCGCCAGGTCGTGGCAGACGAACAGGTACGCCAGACCCAGCTCCTCCTTCAGGTCCAGCAGCAGGTTGAGCACCTGCGCCCGCACCGACACGTCCAGCGCCGCGACCGGCTCGTCGCACACGATGAGGCTCGGCTTCATCGTCAGCGCCCGTGCGATCGCGACCCGCTGCAGCTGCCCGCCGGACAGCTCGGCCGGGTAGCGCCCCAGATAGCGTGATCCGATGCCGACCCTGTCGAGCAGCTCGGCCGCCTCCCGCTCACGCGTGGCACGGTCCTTGTCGGTGTGCACGAGAAGCGGCTCGGCGACCGCGTCCTTGATCGTCATCCGCGGATCGAGCGAGCTGTACGGATCCTGAAAGATCATCTGCATCCGCTGGCGCAGCTCGCGCAGCTGCTTCGGCTTCGTGGCCAGCACGTCGACCCCGTCGAAGGTCACCGATCCGGAATCCGGCTCGATGAGTCGCAGCACCATGCGCCCGACCGTCGACTTGCCCGCGCCGGACTCACCGACGACCGCGAGGCACTCACCGCGCTCCAGGGCGAAGCTCACCCCCTTGACCGCGTGCGACCACTTCGTACGCCGGCCGAGCCAGTCCCTGCCGGAGCTGAACGACTTCGTGAGGTTCCTGACCTCGAGCAGGCTCATCAGACCGTCACTCCATCCAGAGAGAGCTCCGCGGCACGCACGCATCGCACGTCGTGCTCACCGGCGCCGTCCATACGGATCAGGCCCGGGTGGGCCACGTCGCACCGGCCCGGCTCGGCGAACGCGCACCGGCTGCTGAACCGGCACCCGTGCGGCCAGGCACCCGGGGCCGGGATACCACCGGGAATCGCGCGCAGCCGCCGGTCGGTGCTCAGGCCCGGCTTCGGGATCGACCCGATCAGGCCGGAGGTGTACGGGTGCCGCGGGTTGAAGAAGATCTTCTCGGCGGGCGCGTTCTCGGCCACCTCGCCGGCATACATGACCACCACCTGCTGGCACAGCTCGGCCACCACCGCGAGGTCGTGGCTGACGAACAGCAGCGCCACCCCGGTCTGCTCCTGCAAGTCGCGCAACAGCTCCAGGATCCGCTCCTGCACCGTCACGTCGAGCGCCGTCGTCGGCTCGTCGGCGATGAGCAGGCGCGGGTTGCACGCCATGACCATCGCGATCATGACACGCTGGCACATGCCGCCGGAGAACGCGTGCGGGTACTCGTCGACCCGCTGCGCCGCCCGCGGGATCTGCACCATCTCGAGCATCTCGACGGCGCGGGCCCGGGCCTGCTTGCGGTTCAGGCCCAGGTGCTTGCGCACCGACTCCGCGATCTGGTCCCCGACGGTGTAGGCCGGGTTCAGGCTGCGGATCGGCTGCTGGAAGATCATGCCCATGCCGGGGCCACGCAGGTCCCGCCACTGCTTCTGCGTGCCTGCGGTGAGGTCCCGGCCGTCGAAGACGATCCGGCCCGAGGCGATCCGCCCGCCCGTCGCCCCGGTCAGACCCATCACCGCGACCGAGGTCACCGTCTTGCCGGAACCGGACTCGCCGACGAGCGCCATCGACCCGCCCGGCTTCAGCGAGAACGAGACGTCCTGGACGGTCGTCTGCCACCCGCCCGAGGGGGAGCGGAACTCGACGTTGAGGTTCTCCACTCGCAGGAGGTCCGCCGCCGCGCCGGTGGCGTCGTTCCCGGTGTGGGCCATCACGCCGGCCGCCCGTTTCCCTGCCATGTCAGCTCCTGTTTGTTGCCGGACCGGTCAGTTGCCCGACCGGGTGCGCACGAGAGCGCGGCGGACACCGTCACCGACGTAGGTGAAGGCGAGGACGGTGAGGAAGATCATCATGCCGGGTGGCCACACGAGGTACGGCGCGAGGCGAATGTTCGAGGAGGCCGTGGAGAGCATCGAGCCCCAGCTGGCCGCGGGGGCCTTCACGCCCAGCCCGAGGAAGCTCAGGCTCGCCTCGGCCGCGACGGCGGTGCCCAGCGACACCGAGATGACGAGGATGATCGGCGGCAGCACGTTGGGCAGCACGTGCCGCACCGTCGTGCGCAGGGTGCTGCACCCCAGGGCGATCGAGGCCTCGATGTAGGTCTCGTGCCGCACGTCCATCGTGCCGGCGCGGGCCACCCGGAAGAAGCGCGGGGCCATGACCAGGCCGATGGCGAGCATCGCGTTGGTGATGCCGGAGCCGAGGACCGCGACGATGGTGATGGCCAGCACGAGCGACGGAGCGCTCATGATCGCGTCCATGATGCGGGTGAGGATCGTGTCGATCCAGCCGCCGCGGTAGCCCGCGATCATGCCGAAGGGCAGGCCGAGCACGAGCGCGACGGCCGCGGCCTGCAGCGCCGCCCACAGCGAGACCCGCGCCCCGAAGATGAGCCGGCTCAGCACGTCCCGGCCGTAGTCGTCGGTCCCCAGCCAGTGCTCGGCGCTCGGCGGCTTGAGCCGCAGCAGCAGGTTCTGCACGTCGGGGTCGTGCGGCGCCAGCACCGGGGCGAGGATCGCAATGAGCGTCAGCACGAGCAGGAAGGCTCCGGCCGCGATCGTCGTGGGGCGCCGCACGATGCTCTTGAGGATGCCGGGAGCCGCGGCCGGCTCCGGGTCGCCCGTGCCGATGTCCGCCGTGGGCACCTCGGCCGCAGTCCCGGCGAGGCCGTCCGCAGGCGTGCCGGCTCCGTGCGAGTCGTGCCCTGGCCCCGGGGACGTCGGGGTCCGCTTCGCGCTCATGAGCGTACCTTCGGGTTGAAGTAGCCGTAGGAGATGTCGACGATGAGGTTGACGAGCACGACGATGCTCGTGCTGAACAGGACGAAGCCGAGCAGGACCGGGACGTCGCGCCCCTGCACGGCCTCGACGGCGGTGCGCCCGAGGCCCGGCATGTTGTAGATCATCTCGATGGTCACCGATCCGGCGAGGACCTCCGCGACGCGGAAGCCGAGGACGGTGATGACGGGGATGCACGCGTTCTTCAGGGAGTGCTTGAACACGACGCTGGTGCGCGACAGGCCCTTGGCCTCGGCGTTGAGGATGTAGTCGGTCTTCATGACCTGCCCGAGCGCCGAGCGCAGCTGCAGGGTCACCTCGGCGGCCGGGAGCAGACCGAGGGCGAAGCCGGGCAGGATGAGGTGCGACAGCCACGGCCAGAAGCCGGCGGACAGCGGCTGGAAGCCGAACGCCGGGAACATCTGCAGCCCGACCGCGAACACCGAGACAAGCACGAGGCCGAACCAGAAGCCCGGGATGGCGATCGCGATCGAGGCGAACCAGTTGACGGCCCGGTCGACGATGCCGCCGGAGCGCAGCGTGGCCGCGAGCGCCAGGGCGGTCCCGAGCACGATGGCGAAGATCATCGCGACGAGCACCAGCGACATCGTCGTCGCCATCCGTCGCGTCAGCAGGTCGGTCACGCTCTGGTCCGAGACGAAGGACGTGCCGAGGTTGCCGTGCAGGACGCCGCCGATCCACTGGATGTAGCGGAGCAGGACCGGATCGTTGAGGTCGAGTTCCTCACGGATCGCCGCGATGCGTTCCGGGGTCGGTTCGTCACCGGCGAGGATGGTGGCCGGGTCCCCCGGGGCGAGCTCGATCAGAGCGAAGACGAGCAACGGGACGAAGAACAGCAGGGGTATCGCTGCGAGCAGTCGCCTGCCGGCGTATCGGAGCATCTCTTACCTCGGCTCAGAGCGTGGCACGCGGCGCCTGGTGGCGCCTGGGGTGTGAGTCCCGCACGGCCTGGTGCCGGCGAGGCCGTGCTGGGGTGTCGCCGCCGGCCCTGGCCACAGCGGGTGGCCCTGACCACCCGGCGGCGACACCACCGGGTGGTCAGGAGCGGCGGTTACTTCTTGACGGCGATGTTGCGCAGATCCCAGATGCCGATGTTCGACATGGGGATGTTGTCGATGCCGACGACGTTCGACTTCGCGACGTTCGCGACGGTCTGGTTGCACAGCGGCAGGAACCAGACCTGTTCGAGCGTCGTCTTCCAGATGTCCTGGTACAGCGGGGCGCGCTTGTCCATCGACAGCGTTGGGTTGGCGGCCTCGGCTGCCTTGGCCTCGATGAGCGAGGGGTTCGCGGCGAGTTTGTAGGTGTTGAGCAGGTAGGTGTTCACCGTCGCCGCCGGGTCGGCCTTCGGGCTCCACGACGTGCCGACCATGAGCTCGAAGTCGCCTGCGATGAAGCGCGGCTCGTTCTCGGTGTTGGGCACGGGGTTGAGCGTCGCGTCGATGCCGACGGCCCGCAGCGACGCCTGCACGACGTTGGCCGGTTGCTCGGCGTTCGTGCCCGCGGCGAAGGTGACGGTCACCTTGGCGCCGCCAGCCTGTTGCACCAGGGCCTTGGCCTTGTCGACGCTGAACTCGAACGGGTAGGTGTAGTTCGGCACGCGGCTCGGGTCCGTCTCGGGGACGACCTGGCGCGTCGGCGTGCAGGTGCCGCTGAAGAGCGCGCTGATCGCCGCCGGGTCGACCGCGTGGGCGATCGCCTGGCGGACCTCGAGCTTGCTGACGTCGCCCTTGTTGGCGCGCAGGTAGATGCCGACGAGGTTCTTGAACTTCACCTCGTGCTTCTGCAGACCGCTGCCCGGGGTGACGATCTTCTGGACCGTGGCGATCTCCGTGGCCGAGCTGAGCGGGGCCAGGTCGATCTGGCCGCTCTGCAGGCCGTTGAGGCGGGCCGCGGCGTCGGGCACGCGCTGCAGCTCGATGCCGCCGAGACGGCCGACGTTCGGGTCCCAGTAGCTGTCGGCCCGCTTGAGCACGAGCTTCTCCTGGGGCACGAGCTCGGTGGCGATGTACGGGCCTGAGCCGGCGGTGCCCGGCTTGGTCTTGATGTCGACGCCGTCCTTGATGGCCTTGGGGCTGACCATCATGCCGGCCGTGCCGGTGAAGGACGCGGGCAGCTGGACCCCTTTGCCCTTGACCAGCTTGAGGCGCACGGTCGTCGGGTTGACGACCTCGACCGACTCGACGTCGGCAAGGTCGCCCTTGAGGGTCGAGCCCTGAAGGGTCTTGCCCCGCTCGATGTTGGCCTTGACGGCCTCGGCGTCGAACGCCGTGCCGTCGTGGAACTTCACGTCGTCACGCAGCTTGAGCTCCAGGACGCTGCCGTTCTCCACGAAGTTCCACTCTTTGGCCAGACCCGGGACGACCTTGTCGTCCTTGTCCAGCATGGTCAGCCGGTCCCACACGAGGAACAGGTAGCCCCAGGCGCCGTAGCTCGTCTGGAGGGCCGGATCGAGGTCGCGTAACGGACCCGCCGACGCGAACTTGAGCACGGCCGATGTGTCGATCTCGCCTCCGGAACCGCTGCTGCTGTCCGTCGGGCTGGTGCTGGTGCAGCCGGCCACCATGGCGAGCGCCCCGGCGGCCGTCAGCGCGATGACGCGCTCCCAGGTTTTGTTGATGAAACCCATATCACCCGTCCAAAACACGAGCCGAATTGATCAAGAGGGGGTGTCCGCCCGGCGGTTGCCGGGCGGGATCCGTGGGGTGGTGACCACCGGGCGCTCGCCCGGCGTTTCACCCATCCGCGGACAAGATCAGGGCGCTGGTCGGTACTCCGACGCCCGCCGTCACAAGGACGTTGCGGACGCCGTCGGGCTGATTGGTCGAGGTGCCCCGGACGAGACGGACGCCCTCCGCGACGCCGTTCGTGCCGTGCAGGTAGGCCTCACCGATCTGGCCGCCGTGGGTGTTGGTCGGCAGCGAGCCGGTGACCTCGAGGTTGCCGTCGGCGATGAAGTCCTTGGCCTCGCCGCGGCCGCAGAAGCCGTACTCCTCGAGCTGGTTGAGCACGTACGGGGTGAAGTGGTCGTAGAGGATCGCCGCATCCATGTCGGCGGGTCCGAGGCCTGACTGGGCCCACAGCTGCTGGGCGCAGAGCTCGACCTCGGGGATCCGGGTCAGGTCCTCCCGGTAGTAGCTGACCATCTGGTACTGGTCCGGTCCCAGGCCCTGGGCCGCCCCGACGATGTACGCCGGGGTGGACGGCAGGTCCTTGGCGCGCTCGGCGCTGACGATGACCATCGCCTGGCCGCCGTCGGTCTCCTGGCAGCAGTCGAACAGGTGCAGCGGCTCGGCGATCCAGCGGGAGGCCTGGTGCTCCTCGAGGGTGAGCGGCTTGCCGTAGAACCACGCCTTGGGGTTGTTCGCGGCGTGCTTGCGGGCGAGCACGGCGACCCGGCCGTAGTCCTCGCTGGTCGCGCCGTACTTGTGCAGGTAGCGGCGGGCGAACATCGCGGTGTGCTGGGCCGGCGTGAGCAGACCGTACGGGTTGACCCAGGAGCGGTACTCATTGTCCGAGGTGGCCTGGGTCTTCGCCGGAGGCGGCCCCTGCCCGAAACGCACGCCGGAACGCTCGTTGAAGGCACGGTAGGCCACGACGACGTCGGCGATGCCGCTCGCGACGGCCATGGCGGCCTGCTGGACGGGGGCACAGGCGCCGCCACCGCCGTAGGGGATCCGGGAGAAGAACTTCAGCTCGGGGATGCCCAGGCTGCGGGCGACCATGTTCTCCGGGTTGGTCTCCATGGTGAAGGTCGTCATGCCGTCGACGTCGGCGGGGCTCAGGCCCGCGTCGGCCAGGGCGGCCAGGACGGCCTCGGTGGCCAGCTGCAGCTCGCTGCGGCCGGAGTCCTTGGAGAACTCCGTCGCGCCGATGCCGACGATCGCGGTGCGACCCGACAGGAAGTTGTCCGTCACGTCACTGCTCCGTTCCGCGGGGCAGGCGCACGGTCACCTCGGAGATGGCGTGCGCGCCCTTGCTGTTCATGCCACGCACCGCGACCCGCACGGTGTCCTGCTCGACGCCGACGACCTCACCGGTCAGCCGCATCGTGTCGCCGGGGAAGTTCGGCACCCCGAGGCGGGTGCTCAGGCGCACCATGCGCGCGGCGGGGCCGGCCCAGTCGGTGACGTAGCGGCCGACGAGCCCGTTGGTGTTGTTGATGCTCATGTACGTGTCGGGGGTACCGCGCCGCTCGGCCTGCGCCGGGTCGTGGTGCACGTCCTCGTAGTCGCGGGTCGCGAGAGCGCCGGCGACGATGAGGGTCCGGGTCAGAGGGATCTCGAGCTCCGGCAGCGTGTCGCCGACGCTCACCTGCTCGATGGTGACCTGAGCCTCGCTCACAGCTGCTCCCCCGCGTCGACCAGGTCCGCGAGCTGCTGCAGGTGCCAGGCCCCGGAGCCGGCGGTGTTGGCCAGCTGGGTGGTCCAGAGCATGTAGCGGTGGATCGGGTACGTGACGTCGGCACCCATGCCGCCGTGCACGTGCTGCACGGTGCGTGCGACACGGTCGCCGGCCTCGCTGGCCCAGTACTTCGCGACATGCACGGCCGCACGGGAGGGCCGCTCGGTCGTCTCGCGCCAGAGCGCGTTGAGGTAGGTGACCTCCATCGCCTCGGTGTCGATGTGGCAGTTGGCGATCTGGTGGGCGACGGCCTGGAAGGTCGCGATCGGCACACCGAACTGCTCGCGGCCCGAGGTGTAGTCGGCGGCCTGACGCACAGCGGCCTGGCTGATGCCGCTCTGCAGGGCGGACAGGGCGATCCAGACCTGGCACAGCAGCCAGTCGACCCGGTCGTCCTCGGGGCCCTCGGCGAGCAGTTCCGCGGCGGAGCCCTCGAGGTGCACGTCGGAGGCGAGTCCGCGGTCGGTGCGCTCGAAGGTGTCGAGGCGCACCCCGCCGCCGGCGGTCGGCACGAGATAGAGCCCGACCGTGCCCTCCTCGTCGGTGGCCGGGACGATGATCGCGTCGGCGAGGTGCGCCGAGCGGACCCCGACGGCGGTGCCGCTCAGGGTGACTCCCGCACCGCCGGACCGCGCGCGGACGCGGGCGCCGTACGGCCGGGCGTCGGACAGGTCGTCGACGGCCACGGTGAGGACCGCGTCCCCGGCAGCGACGCGGGGCAGCCACTCGGACTGCTGCTTGGCGTCGCCGTAGCGCACCAGCGGCAGGACGCCGCCGACGAGGGTCTCCCACAGCGGGACGGTGCCCAGCGTGCGGCCCTGCTCGACGAAGACCCCCGCGACGGCGCCCAGGGTCAGCCCGGCGCCGCCGTGCTCCTCCGGCACGAGCAGCCCGAGGGCGCCGGACTCGGCCAGGTCGCGGTGCAGGACGCGGTCGAAGCGCTCCGGACCGGCCTCGATGTCGAAGAGGCGCTGCGGGTCGCCGTTGCGCGCGAAGATGTCCCGCGCCAGGTCGTTGACCGTGACCTGTTCCTCGGTGAGCTGGAAGTCCATCAGTTCGTCTCCTGTTCGGTGGACTCCGACACGGAGGTCGCGGCCCGGAAACGCGGGAGCGTGAGGTGCTCGTCGTAGTCGACCCAATCGACCTGCACGGGCAGGCCGATCTCGACCTCGCCGGCGTCCCCGGCGAAGTCGGCGACGAGGCGGGTGCCCTCCTCGAGGTCGACGAGCACGACGGTGAGCGGGTAGTCGTACCCGGGGGCCTTCGGGTGGTGGCTGACGACGTAGCTGTGCACCGTGCCCCGGCCGCTCGCCTCGACCTCGTGCCACGCGAACGAATGGCAGGAGGGGCAGACCGGGCCGGGCGGGTGGCGCAGTGTGCCGCAGTCGGTGCAGGCCTGGATGACGAGGCGGCGCTGTGCGGCGGCCTCGAACCAGAAGGCGTTGTCGCGCAGGATGAACGGCTTGTGCCGCAGCGCCGGGTCGGCCGCGGCCGGAGCCGGAGCCGGAGCAGCGGGCTTGGCGCCGGACGGGTCGAAGCGCAGGATGCGGAAGCGCTGGCGAGCCACGACCTCGTCGTGCTGGTCGGTGTAGGTGCGCAGGGTCGTGATGAAGTGGCCGGTGCCCAGACCCGTGGTCTTGCGCGGGGAGATGTCCTCGATGACCGTGGTCATCTTGATCTCGTCGCCCAGGCGCAGCTCGCGCACGTACTCGTGCTCGTCGTTGGTCGCGACGACCCCGACGTAGCCGGCCTCGGCGAGGATCGCGAGCAGCCGGGCCATGGGGGTGTCCGGCGCGGCGCCCGCGGCGGCGGCCATGTGGGCCTTGTAGCCGACCATGAGCCAGGTCGACAGCATCGGCGGCGGGGCGACGACACCCTCCCGTCCGGTGTCACGGGCGGCCTGCTCATCGACGTATATGGGGTTCTCGTCGCCCATCGCCTCGACGAAGTGGCGGATCATCGCCTGGTTGACGGCGTCCTGAGCGTAGCGGGTGGGCGTGGCCTCGAGGCCGCGGAACTCGAGCAGGCGGGCGAGGAAGGCCTCCTCGTCGGTGGTGCCGGGGGCCGGGGCCGGGGTCTGCGTCGTGGTGCTCATGCGGACCGTCCCTTCCTCGGCATGCCGAGGCCGGTGACCGCGATCATGTCGCGCAGCACCTCGTTGGTACCGCCGCCGAAGGTGTTGATGTAGGAGCCGCGGGTGTAGGCCTCCAGCTGTCCGCCGAGGACGGCGTCCGGGGCCCCGGGGCGCCGGGTCGCGCGGGGCCCGGCGACGGAGACCAGGCTGCGGCAGACCCGGTCGTGGGTCTCCGTGCCGTAGACCTTGGCGACCGACGCGGCCGCGGGGGCCGGGTTCTGGCCCTCCCCGACGACGGCGATCTTCCAGTTGAGCAGGCGCATCGCGGTCAGCTCCGCGTAGTCACGGGCCAGCTGCGTGCGCACCCACGGCCGGTCGAGGACACGGACGCCGTCGGCGTCGGGCTCGGCGGCCCACGCGGCGATGTCGGTCCACAGCTGCTCCGTGCGCCCGCCCATGGCGGCCAGGCCCACCCGCTCGTGACCGAGCTGGCCGGTGATGAGGCGCCAGCCGCCGTTGACCTCGCCGACGAGGGCCTCGGGGCCGACGCGCACGTCCTCGTAGTAGGAGGCGTTGGTGTGGGTGATGCCGCTGGTGGCGATCGGCGTGCAGCTGAAGCCGGGGTCCGACGTCGGCACGATGAGGATGGTGATGCCCTTGTGCTTCGGGGCGTCGGGGTCGGTGCGCACGGCCAGCCAGACGAAGTCGGCCTGGCTGGCGCCGCTGGTGAAGACCTTCTGGCCGTTGATGACCCAGCCACCCTCGGGGGTGGCCTCGGCCCTGGTGCGCAGCGAGGCGAGGTCGGTGCCGGAGCCGGGCTCGCTGTAGCCGATGGCGAAGATGACGTCGCCGGTGAGCATGCCCGGCAGGTAGGTGCGCTTCTGCTCCTCGGTGCCGTAGCGCATGAGCATCGGGCCGATGTTGTTGATGGTGACGAACGGGAATGGCGCCTGGGCGCGGTTGATCTCGTCGAAAAGGATGTACTGGTCCAGCGGCGGGCGGCCCTGGCCGCCGAACTCCTTGGGCCAGCCGAGTCCGAGCAGGCCGTCCTTGCCGATCTGGCGGATGATCTCGCGGTAGGCCGGCCGGTCCTCGTTGGTGCCGCCGAGCGCCTCGCGGACCTCAGGCGTGAGCAGGCCCGCGAAGTACGCGCGCAGCTCCCGGCTCAGCTCTCGCTGCGCTGGGGTGTACTCCAGGAACATACATGTCCTCTCTCGGGGCATGGGGCGCCAGTCGGTGTTCGGCGGGCCGGCCGGGTCAGGGGGGCGGCAGGAGCGCGGTGCGCCCGTTGACGGCGAACTGCCGTTCGAGGTCGCTGACGTCCGCTGCCGTGAGCGGCCGGTACGCGGTGGACGCGCCGTCGCGGACGTAGACGGGGTCGGTCGTGGCCCAGGCGGCGCGGCGCAGGACCTGCTTGGCGACCTTGCTGTTGCCCGTGGTGGGGATCTCGGCGACGATGCGCACGAAGCGGGGCCGCCATTTGGTGCCGAGGTCGGCCTGCTCGTCGAGGAAGGCGGTGAACGCCTCGGGGTCGAAGCCGGCGCCGGCACGCAGCTCGAGCGCGCACATGACCTGGTCGCCGGTGCGTGGGTCGGGCACGGCGAAGACGGGGGCGACCGACACGCGGTCCCAGCGCTCGATGATCCGCTCAACGGACGCGGCGGCGAAGTTCTCGCTGTCGACGCGGATCCAGTCCGAGGAGCGGCCGGCGAAGTAGAAGTACCCGTCGGCGTCGCGGTAGGCCAGGTCGCCGGACCAGAAGTCCTCGCCGCGGACCCGCTCGGCGGCGGCTTCGGGGTTCTTGTAGTAGCCCTCGAACCGGGCGGCCATGCCGACGCCGACGAGCTGCCCGATGGCCTGGTCCGCGTTGACGAGCCGTCCGGTCTCGTCAAGTTTGGCCGGCGGGCACTCCAGCCCGGTGACCTCGTCCATGACCTTGACCTCGGCGCCGGCGACGGCCACGCCGAGCGCCTCGTCAGGCGTCACGGGGGTGCGGTTGATCCGCATGACGCCCTCGCTGGAGCCGTACCCCTCGGAGACGACGGCACCGAAGCGCTGGGTGAAGCGGGCGATGTCAGCGGCCGAGGCCTCGGTGCCGACGGCGCGGCGCAGCGTGCTCGTCGCGTCGCGTGGGTCGACCGGCTGGGCCAGGACGTAGGCCAGGGCCCGGCCGACGTAGTTGAAGTAGGTGACGCCGTGCTCGTGCACGTCGCGCACGAAGCCGGACGCGGAGAACTTGCGGACCATGCAGATCGTCGCGCCGCAGACCATGGCGGGCCCGAGGTTGAGCATGACGGCGTTGCCGTGGAACAGGGGCATCGCCAGGTAGCTGACCGAGTCGCGGGTCAGCTCGGTGCGGGTCAGCAGCGCCTCGGAGACCGCGGCAAGGCGCCCGTGCGAGCAGATGACCGCCTTGGGTGCCCCGGTCGAGCCCGAGGAGAACATGAGCAGCAGGTGGGCGCCGGGGTCGGCGCTGCCGGTGGGCATCGGGGCGCCGGCGTGCCGGGCCAGCCAGGCGGCGTACTGCGGGGAGTCGATGTTGTGCACCTGCTCGGCGGGGATGCCAAGGTCGAGCCCGTCGACGAGGCCGGCGAGGCGGTCCTCGGTGATGAACAGGTCGCAATCGGTGTGCCGCACGTCGTGCGCCAGCTCGGCGCCGCGGCGGGTCGGATTGATCCCGACGACGGTGGCGCCGGACAGCGCGGCCGCGCAGATCCAGTACACGTAGTCGGGAGTGTTCTCCAGGAGCACACCCAGGTGCAGCGGCCTGTCCTCGGGCCGGGGCACGTCGGCCAGCGCGGCGGCGCGGTCGGCGGCTTCCTGCACGACTTGGCCCCAGGTGATGGTGCGACCCTCGAACAGCAGGCCCGGGTGATCGTCACCCGTGCGCCCGCGCACGATGTCAGCGAAGACGGCAGGTCCCGAGGTTCGGGCTGCCGGGGTCTGGGGTGTCATTGACGTTCCGTTCGTTCGTCGTCGAACACGGAGCAACCGAAGCAAGCAAGCGCTTGGTTGAGATCGTAGGGTGGGATGCGAAGGCAGGTCAAGGCCTGGCCAAGGCTTCCCAGGGGCGGTCCGTGGCGAGTGCCGAGCGCACCCGGTCGGTGTCCTCACCGCGGCGCCGCGGTGCCCGCGGGATCCCGGCCGGCGTCCGCGAGAAGCGCGGCACCGGGGCCGGCTGGGCGACGCCATCGACGTCGATGACGGCCCGCCGGGCACGCACCTGCGGGTGCGAGGCCGACTCCGCGACGTCCAGCACCGGGTGTACGCACGCGTCGACGCCCTCGTAGATGCTGGTCCACTCCTGCCGGGTGCGCCCGGCGAAGACCGTCGCGATCCGCTCGGCCCAGCCGGCCCACCCCGACTCGTCGAACTGCCCCGGCCCGTCCTCCGGCTCGAGGCCGAGGGTGAGCAGGAACGTGCGGTAGAACTTCGCCTCGATGGCCGCGACGGACATGAACTTGTTGTCGGCGGTGCGGTACACCCGGTAGAAGTGCGCCCCGCCATCGAGGTAGTTCGTCCCACGGGTGAGGTTCCAGGCGCCCCGCGCGAGCATCGAGCGGATCACGACGGTGAGCAGCCCGCTGCCCTCCAGCATCGAGGAGTCCACCACCTGCCCCCGCCCGGAGGAGGCGCGCTCGTGCAGGGCCGCCAGGACGCCGAAGGCGAGCACCATGCCGCCGCCGGCGAAGTCGGCCAGGTACATCGGCGGCACGACGGGGCCGGAGTCGGGCCGGCCGATCGTGTCGAGCACCCCGGAGACGGCGATGTAGTTGAGGTCGTGCCCGGCGGCCGCGGCGAGGGGACCGTCCTGGCCCCAGCCGCTCATCCGCGCCACGACGAGGCGCGGGTGCCGCTCGGTGAGCTCGGCCGGGTCCAGGCCGAGACGTTCGAGCACCCCGGGGCGGAACGGGTCGAGCAGCACGTCGGCGCCGGCGAGCAGGCGGTCCACCAGCGCCCGGTCGGCCTCGGACTTCAGGTCGAGCGTGACGGTCGTGCGCCCCCGGTCGATCGCGTTGACCTGCGCGCGCTCCCGCCGGTCGGGCTCGCCCGGCGGATCGACCCGCACGACCTGGGCGCCGAGGTCGGCGAGCATCATCGTCGCGAACGGCGCCGGCCCCTGCCCTCCGAGCTCGAGGACGCGCAGGCCCGCCAGCGGCCCCTCCGGCTGCGGGCCCGGGGTGGCGCTCGCGGCGCCACCTCCGCTGCGCTCCGGCGCCTCCGCGAGCCAACCCTGCACCTCTGGCTCGCGGCCCGAGCCGCTCCGCTGGCCGCTCACGGCGCCAC